>JBAYVM010000194.1:0-6009 GCA_041674645.1 Victivallaceae bacterium
CATGGTAGTTTCAAGTTGCGTATGCAGTTTGCTAATCTCCGCCCGCATCTGAACTCGCATTTTTGCGTCAAGATTGGATAACGGTTCGTCAAACAGAAACGCTTCCGGCTTCCGGACAATCGCCCGTCCGACGGCAACGCGCTGGCGCTGACCGCCTGATAACGCTTTCGGCTTGCGGTCAAGATAATCCTCAATACTCAAGATTCTGGCCGCTTCTTCCACCCGTTTCCGAATGTCAGCTTTTTTGAACTTGCGCAACTTCAGACCAAAAGCCATATTGTCATAAACCGACATGTGAGGATATAACGCGTAATTCTGAAAAACCATCGCAATATCCCGGTCTTTCGGAGGTACATCGTTGATAACCCGGTTCGCTATTCTTATTTCGCCCTGAGAAATTTCTTCCAGCCCGGCAATCATGCGCAGCGTAGTGGACTTTCCGCAACCTGACGGCCCGACCAGCACCATGAACTCGCGGTCTTTTATCTCAAGATCAATATTCCTGACCGCACATACATTGCCAGGATAAATTTTCGACACGCCTTTGAGTGTTACTTCGGCCATTTTTACTCCGCTTTAAAAATGTTTAAGAATTCTTCCACCTTTTAAAATAGTTCCATCCGGCATATTTCAAGTAATATAATGAAATAAATGACTTTGTCCAATTTTTCTCCAAATTATAATTCCATCATCGCCGGACAATGCCCTGAGCTAACAGAGTGAAAATCAAAAGAAACTGTCACAAAAGAACCTGTCGAAGCCGAAACCTCACTGTCGCTGTTGTAAGCGGCCAGATTAACCATGCCGGACGGAGAAACCTGTTTGATTGGGCGGTTGGCGGCATCAAAATCGGTGATAGCTTGCGAACTGTGGGCGTAGACGGTTTTGTACTGCAATCCGGTTCTCCAAATTAGTTTTTTTCTGCATGAAAACACAAAAAATGGTGTCTGAACGTTTGTTTACAGGACTCCCGCCTGTACGCCACGCATTATGGCGGAAAGGAGTATGAATTTAGAACTGAACAGATTGTAGAGTTATAATGTTTTGATTAAAAATACGCTGGAGAATAATAACGGGAAGCGTCTTGCAAAATTTTCCGGCACAATATATATTACTAATCAAGGTGGCGATAGATTGTCCTGGGCACAGCGCCAGGGTTTTGCGATTGAATGCCTGTATAATGTTGGGCAGGAGAGAAATAGTCATGGAACAACAAGAACTTCTTTTTAATTTCAGTAGTGTTACAATCACAGTAACACTCTTTGCCGTAATGATTTCTTTCAATGAAATCGGCTTCCATATTGGTCGTTTTGTTCAGGGCCGCACTGATACAGAAGTAAAGACACTGACCGGCGCTATTCAAGCAAGTGTTCTAGGTTTACTAGCCCTTTTGCTGGGTTTCACGTTTAGCATGTCTATGCAGCGGTATGATAATCGATGCCAGGCGCTGATATCTGAAGCGAATGCAATTGGAACGGCTATGTTGAGGGTTAAACTACTTCCCGAGCAGCACCAAAGCAGAGCCTCGCATTTACTGCAAGCGTATGTTGACTTGCGAATTGCTATTGGAAGAATCAATCTGACGAGGCGTGACGAACGAGCCGCGTACAATAGTAAAATATCACAGATTCAAAATGATCTTTGGTCACTGGCGGTGATGTCCGCGCAGGAGGACCCACGTCCAGTCACATCTGGGGCGTTTATTACATCGCTTAATCAAGTGATTGACAGCTATGGGAGAAGAAATGCCTTACTTCAAATGCATGTTCCAGAAATCGTTCTATATTTGCTGTTTGTTGTGTTTATCGCGGCAGGAGGTATTTTGGGCTATTCCAGCGGCCTGAGTGGCACGCGTGTTGTTGCGCCAACGATTATGGTCTCTTTTCTAATTGCGTTGATAGTATTCATTATTATTGATCTTGATCGACCAAAGCGCGGGATAATTGCAATTGACCAAGGGTGCATGTTTATGCTGAAAGAGAACCATTGTGAGTGATTGATAGTGTTGGAGTAACACGTTGCCGCATGAGTGCATCGAATAGATGATCGTGCCTGACAACCGTAAGGACGCAGCTTTAAAGCCGGTCATGCGGAGTGTTCGAAAGGAGGTGGACAGAGCGATTCTTACAGAGGCTTGTGAAATTGTGAACTCAGAATGAGGTTATTCCAAACACAAATGAGAAAGAATCCATGTTTATCGTTATTATATCTCGTTTCTACCGATTAAGGAAGGCAAGGATGCCGATTTTCAAAAATGGTTTGCCTCTTCAGGCAAAGCATTCAGCACGTTTACCGGCTTTGTATGCAGAAGACTTCTGAAGCCTGTAAATGGCGGGAATTATGCGGCTATAGTTGAATTCGAAGATCAAGCCGCATTCCAAGCAATGCATGGCAGTCTCTACCCACGCCGACATTCTACCAAGTTGTTGGTGGGTAGTTTCAGACGCGGGATGACTGAATCTGAACTAGAGTGTGCAGTGCCAGGATTATGCTATCGTCTTTATTTTTCTGGCAGTATCCCGTGCCAGTTCCATATCCGGCAGCACCAGATCCGGCAGGCGGCAGAACGGAATCATTTCCGCTGTAATTGGTCCCGTAAAGCCAATTTTATCCAATTCCGCAATCACCTGTTTGAAATTAACTTCGCCGTCAGTCAGGTCATCGCCGAAGCCATGCAGGCCTCCACCGCAGTCTTGTCCGCGGTAGTTTTTGAAATGTACCGCTTTTATTCGTTTGCCCAAGATTGCAATCCAATGTTCCGGGAAACCATTCAACATTACATTGCCAACATCAAAATAGCTACCGATAAAATCTGATTTGAATTGGTCAATGTAGTATTTCATTTCTACAGGCGACAACAGAAATTTATTCCAGACATTCTCAATGCAGATATTGACTTTGAGTTTTTCCGCGAGCGGTAGTAACTGCTTGAGCGAGTCGGTAGAATTATCCCACATTTCCTGATAGGGAATGACCGGTTGCGAAGGATCCCAGCTGACCTGCACTGCGCCAGGCACTACCAATATGCTTTCCACGCCCAGCCAGTTTGCTGCTTGAAGATACTTTTTCGTGAATTCAATCGCTTGGCCGCGCACAGCTGAATCAGGCGAACCTAGAGATAATCCCCAATAAGCGCCGGTGGCCATTGAACGCAAACCGATGCCCTGCGCTTTAGCATAGTCGGCGATAGCCCGACATCCTTTTTCGGTGATATCAGTTTTTATGCAGCCATCAAAAGTCAGTTCAATGCCGTCAAGTTCCATTGATTTAGCATCATTGATTGCGTCAATCGCGCTTTTTTCTCCGGAAAATCCACCCAGTACCCAGTAATTTATCGCCTTATAATGTTTCATGTGACAATTCCTTAATATTTAATTTTTACGGTTTTGCGTTTATCCGCAGATTGCTGTTCAGCTGTAATGATTTTCATGGAGTCAAGCATTTCGTCCAGGGAGATAAATTTGTCCGGGCGCCGGTTTTTTTGAATGCAGTCAAGAAAATAATCAAGTTCTTCATGCCAGCCGGTCGGCAACGCTGGATTGGTCGGCTTCGGCTCTTCCACCCTGCCGTTTTCATAATAGATTTTGAATCCGGCGGCATTAAAAAGGATAGTGGCTTTTTCGCAAATAATCTGGAAGCTCATCTCGAACGGCACGCCTTTCGCCGCCGCCCAGCCGCCTTCAGCTGTGACCAGCGTACCATCGCCGAATTCATAATTGGTTATGACATGATCCATCGCGCCGTCGCTGCTTCTGGAGTTGGTTCCGAAAGCAGTGACTGCTTGCGGACGTCCGAAAAAGAATCTGACCGCATCGGCATCATGGAGATGCAGGTCAAGCAGTGCGCCACCGCTGAGTCTGCCGTCCATAAACCAGTCTTTCCAGGCATTGCCGGCGATACTTGGCGAAAGCCGGGTAAAAGTAGCGCTATGCAGTTTTCCGAGCTTGCCGGACTGATAAAGCTCTCTGGCATAACGGTATTCCGGCCAGTATCTGATACACATGCCAAGCGAGAAAAATTTATTGCTTTTGCGGGCTTCGGCGATGACCGCGCTAGCTTCCTTTAGATTGCGGGCTAACGGCTTTTCGCAAAAAACATGCTTTCCGGCTTTGAGTGCGGCTACCGCATACTGGCAATGCAGAAATGTCGGAACGCAGATATCCACTACGTCAACATCCGGATTGCTAATCAGGTCCAGGCCGTCGGCATAAGTTTTAATTCCAGTCAAGTCCAACGGTTTGCTGTTGTCGCCGCCACCGATATTGCCGGTAACCTTGCTAATGTCACCTTTGCGTTTGGCGGCGTCAACATCCGCGATGGCGGTGATTTCCGCTTTGCTGTTCGATTTATAGATTCCGTAATGGGTTGTACCCATGAACCCCAGCCCGAGAATCCCCACTTTTACTTTTTTTGTCATTTTTTCTCTCTTTCGTTTTAAGATTTATATTCGACGGCCACCGGAACTCCGGTTTCCGCCGATTTACGCTCCGCTTCAATAATGCTGATGCCGTCGGTCAGTTCATCCGGCAGGATATATTTGTCCGCTGCAACTCCGCCGGTGATTGAATCAAGCAGATAATGGATTTCTTCATGCCAGCCGGTGGGTTGCGCAAATCCGGAGAGGACAGGTTTTTCAATGCTGCCGTCCTCGTAGTAAATGTTCAAGCCGGCGTGATTGAATATTACCGTCGCCTGTTCGCAGATTAATTGAAAACTCATTTCAAATGGTGTTTTCTGCGCCGCGGTCCAGCCTCCTTCCGCGACTACCATCGAGCCATCGCCAAAATCATAGAAGCTGAATACATGATCCCAGCACTCTTTTGAGCGCATGCCTTTGCAACCGGTTGTGGTTACTGATGCCGGGCGTCCGAAGAAGTAGAGCACCTGGTCGGTATCGTGCAGGTGCATTTCCAGTAGCGCCCCACCGCTTTTTGCATCATCGGCAAACCAGTTTTCCCATCCGTTGCCGCTTACTGTGGGTGAAAAACGCTTGAAAAATGCGTTGCGCATTTTGCCATACTTGCCTGCTTTATATTGTTCGCGGACATAACTGTATTCAGGCCAGAAACGGACGCACATGCCAGTCATGAAACATTTATTGGAAGCCTGGGCGGCGGCTACGATTTCAGCGGCATCGGTGGAATTCATCGCCAGCGGCTTTTCGCAAAACACATGTTTGCCGACTTTAATGGCGGCCAGCGCAAACCTCTTATGAAGAAATACGGGGAGGCAGATATCGACCAGTTCAACCGCCGGGTCATTAATCAGTTCCATGCCGTCGGCATAAACGGTAACACCGTCGAGATTCAGCGATTGGTTATTCCTGCCGCCAATATTGCCGACTACGGAGCTGATATCTCCGCGTTGCTTCGCTGCGTTAGTGTCAGCAACGGCGACGACTTCGGCTTTGCCGCTGGACTGGTAGATGTCAAAGTGAGTAGTTCCCATGAAGCCCAAGCCGATAATTCCGACTTTTACTTTTTTAGTCATAATAACAATCCATAGATTTAGGTTTACACAATCAACAATACATTTCATTTACATTTTTTTGAATGGAGTAAATGGCAAATGTATGGACTTTTATGCAATCATGATGTATATATTGTCAATATAATGAAATAAATAGTTCTTTGTTTAAGGATTAGCGCTTGTGGAAAATACGTTACAGCTTATTTTGCGGGAGGACATTCAAAAAATATTTGATAACTTCGCGGCGACAGTCAATAAAAAAGTTGTCTTTTTTTCTTCTGATGGAGAAATTTTGCGCAACGGATTGAGTCGGCATAATTCGGAATTTTGCCAAATCATCCAGCAACGGATTTTCAACCCAGCCAAATGCCGCCAGATGGATCTTGCCAAAATGAAGGAAAGCGTCAAAGCAAAGGCCTGGTGTGTTACCGCTGTCACGCAGGAATTCAGGAGGCAGTAATCCCCATTTTAGTGAAAAACCAGCTTGCCGGATTCGCCATGATTGGCCAATTCAGGACATCTCGCAAAATCTGTAAGCGC
>JBAYVM010000195.1:0-6007 GCA_041674645.1 Victivallaceae bacterium
CCCGCATCATTACCGGACTGGGTTTGCCAACGCTGAACGCGGTTATGCCGGTCGCTTTTTCCAGTACTGAAACAATCGCGCCGCATCCGGGACGAATGCCGTCGTTTGTTGGACAATTGTAATCCGGATTGGTCGCAATCAATTTTGCGCCGTTCAGAATCATATTTACCGCTCGTTCCATAATTTCCATGTTGAACAGTCTGCCTTCGCCGACAACCACGTAATCCGGATCTGTATCCACCACGGAATAACCGTTGCGGTGCAAGGCATTCAACAAACCGCCTTCGCCAATCACATAAGCAGTGCCGTTAGGCTTTTGCGAATTTAAAAATCGCGCCGTCGCCATGGCACAGGTAAAAATATGCTGTTCTTCAACTCGAAAACCCATCCGGTTAAGTTTAATGGCGACATCGCGCCGGGTGCGTTGACTGTTGTTAGTCAGAAACAGGAATGGGATGCTTTTTTCCTGTAGTGCGTTTATAAATTCTCTTGCTCCTTGAATGACCTCATTCCCCCGGTAAATTACTCCGTCCATGTCAATCAGAAAACCACGCTTTTTCTTCTCTGTCTCTGAATCGTCTGCTGCTTCCATCATGTTCAACCTTTAAATTTAGTTATGTATTGTCAGCCACTTTGGCCGATAGGTATTTAGCATTTCCTCTGCCAATTGTGAAATTTAGTCATAATGCGCTAATTTTAAATGATTTGTCGGTTTTGGAGGAAAGCGCAGGCAACGGAATTGTGGACACATAATTGTAGTTTCATGGAGTATGCGACACATTTTCGTGACAATACGGCGATTGCTCAAAAAAGTTAAAATTTGGACATATCTTTAATCTATTGCTCAAAAAGTTGCATATTTGAGCAATGGACGTTATATTCTGTTCATTGCCATAATAGTTTGAGTATTGCAAGGAGCGTTAAATAATGAATCAGCAGATGAAGCTAATGCCTTTGGGGGTGGATGTGGAAAGCAAAATTGTGTTAAAACGGCTTGCTTCGGCGCATCGCGCATTGGCGGAACTCAAAGGGGTGATAAAGTCAATCCCGAATCAAGAGATACTGATTAATACTTTGGCGCTTCAGGAAGCCAAGGACAGTTCCGCCATAGAAAATATCATCACTACGCACGATAATCTTTATCGGGAAACGGTTCTGCCTGACCGTGTTGACCAGCTTGCGGCAAAGGAAGTTAGACGTTACGCTTCCGCCTTGCGACTGGGTTTTTCGCAGGTGCGGAATGAAGGTCTTTTGAGAAAATCAACTATTTTGGCGATTCAGGCCGAACTTGAAAAGAATAGCGCCGGATTCCGTAAGTTGCCGGGAACAGTTTTGAAAAATGGGTCGGGTGAGGTGGTTTATACGCCGCCGCAGGATACGACAGCGGTTGAATTGCTGATGGATAACTTGGAACGATATATCAACGAGCCGGATTTGGATGATCTTGATGTGCTGGTAAAAATGGCGCTTATCCATTTTCAGTTTGAAAGCATTCATCCGTTCTACGACGGCAACGGCCGCACCGGTCGCATTATTAATATTCTCTATCTGGTGCAGCGTGGCTTGCTTGATCTTCCGGTTCTTTATTTAAGCCGGTTCATCGTGCAGAACAAAGCAGAATATTACCGTTTGTTGCAAGAAGTGCGCGAACAAAATTTGTGGGAAAATTGGACGCTTTATATGCTTGACGGAGTGGAGCTGACCGCTCGACAGACCATGCAAGTGGTGGAACAGGTCAGCGCACTCATGGAGAAGGTAAAAAATCATCTTGGTGAAAGTTTCTCTTTCTACAGCCAAGACCTGCTTGACGCGCTCTTTGTGCATCCTTACACTAAAGTTGAATTTATGCAGCAGGCGCTCGGCGTAAGCCGACAGACGGCGCAGCGTTATCTCGCCGCGCTTGTGGCGGACGGCGTTTTGTCGTGTCATGCTATCGGCCGGGCGAATTATTATGTAAACACCGAACTCTATGAACTGCTTTTAAACATTCCGCCGCTCACTTGCATGGAATAATAATTATTATAAGGAACACATATTCCTTTTGTCGCATTTTCTACGAATTCAGAAATTAATCTATATTGAAAGACAATTACAGATGAATGAGTTAAGTTTTCTTCATATATCTGATATGCATTTGACTGGTAGCGACGGAAAACATAGTTGCCGGGCTGAACGGCTGAGCTATGATATAAAAATAGAACTTCTGAAATCGCTTGCCAAAATTATTCGGCGGGAGGGGGTAAAGGTCGTTCTCATTTCTGGCGACATTGAAACCGAGAAACCCGATGAACTGTCTTCAATTTTTGGCTTATGGCATGAAGAGGGAGCAAAAACATATGTTGTCTTTGGATGTCCTGGACCTCATGACACGGCAGTAAAGCGTAAAATGCTTCTAGAAACTGTTAATAGTTGTCATTATGTCGAAATATTTCATAAAACAGGATTTGTTAATGATGATGAACTTGGCTTTAGTGTGTGGGGAGTTGATTCTGATTGGAACGATGAAAGATTTATGAAAAATTTTATCCGATTGAAAAAGCCATTGCTTAAATATCCCTCAATATTTCTTACGCATAGACCTGTGATTGAAGAGCGTATTGATTTAATGCATTCCTTTGGATGTAATTATTATGCTTGTGGACATCATCATCACGCACGCATTAGAGAGATTTCCGGCACGCAGGTAATGGGATTGCCTGGGCATCTTTTTTCTACTTGGGACGGTAGTGGCAAAGCTTGGCCGACGGGATATATACAAGGAAAGCTTAGCCACAATAAACCAGAAATCGGATGGTGTATGTTTCCTGGTCCGCAGACTCGAAGAATATGGATTAATCGTTTTCGGAGATGCGGAAATCTTCTGGAATTTGGCATTGATAATGCGCCGGAAAGCAGAACGAGGAATATTCTTCAATATTGTCAAGGAAACTGGTTTTCTGTTGATGGATATGAAGAAAAATTTCAAGGTTTTATAAATCCGAATTTTTTTTAGAAATGTGATAGGCATGATTCTTGCAATTTTCCCGAATGATATATTTGTGACTCCTTCAGGCGGAGAGATAATGGAAAAAAGATATGGACATCGGCGTATCGCTTATACGGGTGGAACAATTCTGAAAGGCGAATATAATCTTTTTGGAGAAAATATTCTATTCGAGGAATTTATCGATAGAAGTTATAAGCTACATCCTGATGTTCAATAACTCAATCGCATAATAATTTGTATTTTAACTGAAACAAGAGAACCAGACAGTTCGGGGAAACCATAATTTTTTACATGTTCTATTGAAGGTTTTGCCGAGCTTGATTCCGGAGAACGAGGTTGTATGTCAGCTTCCCAGAGCAGGCGGAACGTTTTTACAGATTTCCGTTACAGTAGCGGAGCTGGAATGATGCGACAATCCGGACTCAACTGAACCAATTCCGGATACATGCAGATGATTGCTCCCGTGCCGACCGGTTTTTTTATCTGTTCAAGGATTTTGAAGTGTCTGGCATCATCCAGTTTGGCAGACGCAGATTTTTTGAATTCAACCGGATATAGTGTGCCGTTCTGCTCAATTAATAAATCAATCTCTCGTTTGTCTTTGTCGCGATAAAAATAGAACGGAACTTGTGAGCGTCCGTTGTGCAAATAGCTTTTCAATATTTCAGTAAAGCACCAAGTTTCAAAGATTGCTCCCGCCATTGCGCCCGCTTCCAGCACTTTCGGCGAACTCCAGCCGGTCAAAAACGCACATAAGCCGGTATCCAGCATAAAGAGCTTTGGAGCTTTAATCATCCGCTTGGTGATATTGTTGAAATATGACTCCAACAGCCAGACCAGGCCGGAGGTTTTCAAAATACTTAGCCAGGCTTTGGCTGTAGGCATGGTAATGTCTGCATCGCGAGCCAGATCGGAATAATTTAATATTTGGCCGGTTCTGGCGGCAACCGCCCGTAAAAAACGGGTAAAATGTTCAAGATCGCCGATATTTGACAAGTCTCTTACATCCCGCTCAAGGTATGTCCGAAGATATGACGAATAGAATATCGTCCAATGTTCGCCGTTGTCCATGACGATTTCAGGAAAAGCGCCGGTCCAGATGCGACGATAAAGTTCCATTACATCGCTGGTAACGCTGTCCACATGGAATTTTATGTCTGGCAGAAATGGCTCTGAATGGCGTCCCGTCAGCTCGCTTTGGGAAAAGCCCAGCAGGTCAACAATACCTACTCGTCCGGCTAAAGATTCAGTAACTCCTTTCATCAGGTGAAATTGTTGCGAGCCGGTGAGCCAGAACATGCCATGGCGATTCTCGTTTTCAGTTTGTCGAGCGTTGTCAATCATTATTTTTATGTATGGCAACAGTTCCGGAGCATATTGAATTTCGTCTATCAAAACTGGCGGAGAATATCTCGCAAGAAAACCTTGCGGATCATTTCTGGCCATGGAACAATCCAGCATATTGTCCAAGGTTACATATTTGCGTGTGTCTTCTCGCAGATTGCAAAGAAAAGTAGTTTTCCCAACCTGACGCGGACCGGTTACCAATACTGCCGGGAAAAATTTACTAGCCTCAAGAAACGCCGTCTCTAATGTCCTGCTTATGAACATGTTTTAGTCTCCTTTCGACTAATTTAAAATGCAATTTTAAAATAGTCGGAATAAGGCAAAAAATCAAGCAGTTTCCGGGGAAATAATAATATTTTGCATACTCCGCAGAAGGTTTTGGCGAGCTTGATTCCGTGGCGAGAGGTTGTATATTAGCCGCTTCTTAGGTGTTTCTAATCACAAAACGGTTGAGTTTAATGAGTGTATGTATTACAGGAATGGGTTGCGTTTCCCCCGCTGGAGCCAACTATGCCGACACCTGGAACGGGTTGCAGGGTGACGATGCGCCGGAATTAACCGGACTGTCGGAAACCGGTCAAATCGTTTTTAAAGCTCCGCTCAACCCCAAATACGATTCCAACGGACAGCGGCACCGTTCGGTTGATTTGCTGGCGCAGGCGCTCGACGAAGCGCTGGCGGATGCCGGTTTAACGACTATTCCCGCTACTTCACGCGTCGGCGTTTGTATTGGCACGACTTCCGCGAGTTTTCTCAACGATATGGATTTTCACCTGAAACTGCGCGAGCATGTGCTGGATAAAGAATCCATCAAAAGATTTTTTTCCGGCAATCCGGCGGAATATATTAAACAACAATTTTCTCTGGGCGGTCCGGCGATGACGGTTATCAATGCCTGCGCGTCCGGAACCGATGCCATCGGAATTGCCATGGTATGGCTTAACGCGGGAATTTGCGACATGGTTATTGCCGGCGGAGCTGATGAACTGCACAGCGTTTCCGGCGCTGGATTTTATTCCCTTGGCGTTACTTCTGAACATCTCTGCCGCCCGTTTGACCGCGACCGTGACGGCTTGAATCTCGGCGAGGGCGCCGGGGTTTTAATTTTGGAAACGATGGAATCTGCCGCGCGGCGGAAACGGGTTTCCGACCTGTATGTTGCCGGTTACGCCGCCGCTGGCGACGCCCGGCATATTACGCAACCTGACCCGGACGGGCTCGGCGTCGAACGCGCCATCAAAAATGCGATGACCTGCGCCGGAGTGAAAGCTGAAGACATTGGTTTTATCAATGCCCACGGCACGGGAACCATTCAAAATGACCGCGCGGAAGGTCAGGCATTTGCCAGAATATTCGGCGATAAATGTCCATATTTTTCCACGAAAGGCAAAACCGGCCACACGCTCGGCGCGGCGGGCGCGATTGAAGCGGTTATTACTGGATTGATGCTCAGAAAACAACAAATTTCCGGAAGTTGCCGTTATCAACATCATGACCCGGAAATTTCAGTTCCACCATCGGCGGCAATGGCGCTAACGGCGAAATACGCTCTGTCCACCTCCCTGGCGTTCGGCGGCTGCAACAGCGCGTTAATCTTGAAATATGAACCTGAAAACCCGGGCGGAAACGCATGACAATACACATCAACGGCATTGGATTATGTTCCAGCAAAGG
>JBAYVM010000196.1:0-5982 GCA_041674645.1 Victivallaceae bacterium
ATTTTAACAAACGTTTTGCGAAAGCGGCATTTGGCGTTGACCTGCCGATGCTGGCGGAAGCCGCCGCCTGCCTGGACTCCATGCCGGAAAAAGCCGGAAAGATTTTTGCTTCATCAATCAATCTGGTCCGGCGCAACCGGGATATTGTGGAAATCCTGGAATTAATGGCTGAACTGGAAAAAGCCAAAGAATATATTGATTACTGCTTTAAAGCCAATATGGTTCTGTATCCGGCCTATCTCAACGGCACAGTCACCGGCAAAATAAAAAATAATTATCTGGACGGAGTTCGGATTACGCGGGAAAAAATTGCCGCCGTTACCGGAAAACTTCATGCTGTTTTGGGCAAATACATGCCGGAACCGATGATCAATGAAATCATTGACACCAGATTCACATATATTCAAATACTCAATGACCAGCTCGAAAAAATCATTGCCGCCGCTGGAACCGTGTAAAATATAACGATACTTAATCAATCCATATTCTTCATAGAGCGGCGACGCAAAGACTGTGGACAATTACGCAATTCTCAGATATTACGAACACAATAATCTGAAATTACGGCACGGTTTTGTTTTGTCCCGTAAAAAGCTGTTGAGTCAGCGCGCTTTTTTTCAGAATTACATTCCTTTCTCCAAATATAATAAAAAAATGCCAAAAATAATTATTTTTTTATTATTATGCTGTTGACATCTGTTACCAACTGTTGTATAATCAGGAAAGACAGATAACACATGAAAGAGAATTAGTGGTATGGAATTATTTACATTACTATCTAAGAAAGAACAAATCGCCGAAGCCATTAAGGCAAAGGTAAACACTGGCAAGATTGCGCCTGGAACCAAGCTGAACAGTGTTCGAGAGCTTGCCGGGATGTTTTCTGTAAGCACTAAAATAATTGTTGATGCGTTTGATATTTTAGAGTCAGAGAGATTCATTCGCCGGGAAGCCGGCAAAGGGGTTTTTGTCAGAGGCAAGTTTTCTGGAGATGTTTTAGACATATGTCTTTTAGGTTATAGGATTATGCCGAAAAACGACGCCTATTTTTCTAATTTGGTTCGCATAGCTCATCCGCCTTTTTTGCATAATGGATTCAGCTTTATTGTTCGCACTATTCCGTGGAGCGAAGTCTGCGATGACGCGCATTTCGAGTATGAATTGAAGAAAATAGAACAACATTTAAATATTGACTGTTTGCTGATCAGCGCGCCGTCATTGAACAAGAAGCAAATAAGCAATTGTCTCAAGCTGAAGATGCCGGTAATTTTTATTGGCGACTTTTCTGCCGGGTTGTATCCGGATATGCCATTTAATCAGATTACCGGCGATAACTCATGGCTGGGGGAATGTTGTGTTCGCCAGCTTGTTGAGAGAACGGGCTGCCGGGAATTAACGTTGTACTCCGGCTCGCTGGAGCATTTCTTTTATCGCAAAGCGTATGAAGGGGCTTTGCTTGCCGGCAATGAGCTGGATGCGCAAATCCACTTGATTGAACTGCCGAAAGGCGTGTCAGGATTTTCCGCCGAGAAACAGGCAAAATGTTATCGGGATCATATCGGCATGGCTGCCGAAAAAGGCTGGCTTAAGTTTCCCGGACTTAATATTGGACTTTTGGAGGATGGAATAGAAGATGCGTTGTCTGATTTTGGCTCTGACCAGAATGTTTACCATGGCGAATCATGCGAAAAATCATTTGAACGATTTTTCGGCGCTATTTATTCCAGAATTGAGGCTGTGGCAAACAATTCGTCAGACTACAAAAAAATCAGACTTAAAACTGACATAAAACTGGAATTAACCAGAATAAACCAACAATAATCAAAGGAGGCTGGAAGATGAAAGCAGGCAGCAACACGAACCAAAAAACAGTAAAGGAAATCAAAGTGAAAAAGAACGGATTCACCCTCATCGAGCTCCTCGTCGTGGTAGCTATTATAGCTATTTTGGCGGCAATGCTTTTGCCGGCATTGCAGAAAGCGCGCATGAAAGGCTGGGAGGCTGCGTGCAAAAATAATTTGAAGCAGATAGGCACATATCATGCGATGTACAATACGGATTGCGGAGGTTTTTTTGCCAATGCGGGTAGTGCGGTTGGCGGGATGGGAGAAGAACGCGGCAGCACATCAGGCGCAAGATCGTGGCCTTTTGAGTTTCAATACCTTGGTTATGTAAAAGACGGGCGTAATTTGTACATAACTCCGAATGATATTGATACCGTAAGCTATACTCCGTTCGCAAAGACTTATTGCCTGGCCAACGCCAAGGAGAAGCAAATCAATAGTCCAACACACACTTCAAACGGTTTGCGGAATGTGTCATATGTGATGATGAAAGGTCCTTCGCTCCCGAACTGGACTGGCGTGGGAATGGCAGTCGGGGGTTGGGCAAACACTCCAGCCACGACCAAGTATGTCAAAACCAATTGGGTTAAATATCCAAGCACCCGGGTTGTGAATGCAGAGTCCGGAGGTTATGCCAGCCGCCGCAGCGCTCAGGTCAATTCGGAGGAACTGGGATTTCCGCATGAGAAGAAAGGCAATATGAGTTTTGCGGATGGTCATGTCGGCACGATAGACTACAAGAGTTATTACTGGGGCGGCGGCAGTCCAAATTGGCGGAATGAGCCAATTTTCAATGTATCGAAAAATGTCAGATACGAAAAATAATGATAATAGAGGCAATTGCAAAAGCAATCAGGATTCAGTAGACATAACTCAGAATAAATTATAATTCAGGTTAAATCTTATTTTTAATGCTGGATGGTTTCTTCTAAATTTCTACAAAATATCACTTTTGCAATTGACTCAATAAAATAATTTTTACATGCAGTCAAAGCAATTCGTTGTCCGGAATTAGATAGATGAAGGATTTATCTTAAAAAGCAGCTGACTATTTTCCACTAATAACTTTACAATTAAATTTTAATGACAATAAACGGGAGACAGGATATAATGAGAAAACATCAAATTGCAATAATGATGGCATTTGCAATGTGCTGCGGAATTTTCAATTTGCGCGCTGACATTCAAGGCAAAATTCTGGAACAGATAAATGGCAAAAGCTGGACTAAAGGCGAAAAGAGCATCACGTCTGAAAGCGGAACTGTAATAACTTATGTGGCGCGCGACCAGGAGACGCCGGAAGTTTCAGACGCAGGAATAGCGCTGCCCTCAGAAAAAGGCGCTTATTTAAAAATTGAATCAAAGGCGTTGACCGGAGATTTTGCCGATGGCCTTGGCATTGCCGTTAAGTTCAAACTTTTTCCACGCGACAAATCCAAAACAATACTGCGAACGTTAGTAAGCAAATACGATTACGGCGTCGGGGATCGTTGCTTTTCATTGATGGTGGATAATCATAATCGTCTTGAATTCAGCGTTTCCGCAGACGGCGCAAAAGCCGAAAGCGTATTTTCCAAAATAAAGCTGGAAGATGAAGTTGAATACACTGCAACCGCTGTTTTTTATCCCGGCAAGGCGCTGGAATTGCATGTAAACGGCGCAAAAGATGGGCGCAAGTCGGTTAAGCTGGATAAAATTTATGACGGGAAAAGTGAAATCAGAATCGGTTCGCGTTCCGACAAAGGAAATCCAGCGCAACTTTTAAATGGAGCAGTATCGCAAGTTGATTTTTTTGCGCCTGCCCAAAACAAGTAATTGGCTATTTAATATTTAACTGAAACATTCGCTTACAGCCTATATAAACTCTCTACTGACGGATAGTTACAGCGCTCGAACGGACTCCAATACAGGCAAATTTAAATAACAATAAATAAAAGGAAGACAAAATGCATAAATTAAAAATCAGAATGTTGCTGGCGATTGCGGTCAGTTTTTTTGGCGCGATAATTGTGTCCCAAGCGGCAGAAGGCAAAATTCTGGAACGAATAAACGCCAAAGAATGGACTAAAGGCGAAAAGAGCATCGCGTCTGAAAACGGAACCGCAGTAACCTATGCGGCGCGCGGCCAGGAGACACCGGAAGTTTCAGACGCAGGCATAGCGCTACCCTCAGAAAAAGGCGCTTATTTGAAAGTTGAATCCAAAGCGCTTGCCGGAGATTTTCCTGATGGCATTGGCATTACCGTTAAATTTAAACTTTTTCCGCGCGACAAATCCAAAACCATACTGCGAACATTAGTAAGCAAATACGATTACGGTGTCGGGGATCGTTGCTTTTCATTGATGGTGGATAATCATAATCGTCTTGAATTCAGCGTTTCCGCAGACGGCGCAAAAGCCGAAAGCGTATTTTCCAAAATAAAACTGGAAGATGAAGTTGAATACACTGCAACCGCTATTTTTTATCCTGGCAAGACACTGGAATTATATGTAAATGGTTCTTATGCCGGCGGTAGCGCGACATCGCTAAATAAAATTTATTCCGGAAAAAGTGAAATCAGAATCGGTTCGCGTTCCGACAAAGGCAATCCGGCGCAACTGCTTAACGGCGTAATTTCTCAGGTTGACTTTTTTGTTCCGGTGCCTGGCGGCGAGAGAAAAATGAATGCAGTTGCAAGCAAATCAGCCCAGGCGGCCCCTGAGCCTCCGCTGGAGCGGATTGCAATACCTTTTATGGATGATAAAAATTGGGAAGTTGCGCTGAGAAAAGCTCCTGAACTGCCGGGGAAATTTTTTAAGTCAGAGCAGGAGCTTGCCGCCGGAAAGCTTTCTCAAGTTCAAGCTAAAATCAGAGTCGCCTATTTTTCTGACAACATCGGATTTTTAGCGCACTGCCCAATCCCGGACATGAAAAAATTCAATGAGGAGAAAAAGGACGCGTTTGTGGAAATTTGCGTTGATCCGAACAATGGCGATCAGACTTTATTTGCGGTAAAGGTTCAGGCGGACGGCAAAGTATCTAATGCGTTTATTGCCAGTTGTGATTATGTGCAGAAAAGCTGGGAGTCGCTGGCGCAAACCAAAGTGCAATTGAATTCAGACTCTTATGATGTGTTCGTAAAAATACCTTATGATTCATTCGGGATGAAGCTTTCGCCGGGGGATATGATTGGACTGGCGGTTGGAGTAAATTTCAAAAGCAATGGCAAGAATGAATTGTCTGTATGGCCTAACCGGAAAGTTTTCTGGACGTGGTGGCAGCGCCGGCAAATACCTGATCCGTTTTTCTTTGCCGATATTTTATTGACGCCGAAAAAAGAAGCAGGAATAATGTTTGTTTCAACGACGCGCGGAGCTCTTCTAGCAAACGGCGTTGCTGCTGAAAACTCATTTAGCGGCGAATTTGTCAACACTACCGCCGTGGAGAAGAAATGCGCCATTGCGGCATTCCAGACAAAAGACGGACAAAAAGATGAAGTTGCAAAGCAGGTTGTCAAGGTTGCGGGGGGCGCTTCCATGCCGGTTCGCTTCAGTTATCCGGCTGGCGGAAACCTGCAAATTGTTGCGACGGACGAAAATGGGACGGTTTTGTATGACGCAGCGCTTAATCGAACTCTTGATATTCCGCAACGAATTCATGACATTGGCGGGGGATATGCTCCGGAAATGGTGGAAAAGGCAAAAAATCCGTTGGCAAAAGATGGTTGGATTATTTATCCTCAGCACATGAAAGGCAATGAATGGGCGCATCAGAATGCCAGAAACCTCGGTTATGCGTATGATTTGGAATCCACCATGGCAGCAGCCGGGAAAAACCGCGAAATACCGCACATGACCGTGCGCACGGAAACTGATTACAACAATCTTACCGCCAAAGCCGGCCTTATGAGAAAGTACGGGATTAAGGCCGCATACTATCCGCGCGCGCATCGCCTGGCCATGGCTCGCCCGGGAGGAATTTCAGCGCAACCGTATATGGTAAATGTTTCTAAAAATCCAAAATCAAAAGAAGTATGGGATTATAAACCGTTGCCGGGAGAAGAGCTGAAAAGAGATTGTTTTGCCGTGCTGGAACAGGATATAAGTAAGTTCGGCGATATTATTTATGCGCTGATTCTGGAAGATGAATTTGATTATCA
>JBAYVM010000197.1:0-5943 GCA_041674645.1 Victivallaceae bacterium
ATCCATCCGCAAATGCCGAAAACCACGCATTCAAAACCGGCTCCGCCAGCCGTCAATCTGCCAGACAGTAATATTTCCACCATGGATTTGGAACAATTATGCGCTTACAACCAAAATTGCCGGTTGTGCAGATTGTGTGAACAACGAACCCGGGTGGTTTTCGGTGAAGGCAATCCGCAAGCGGAACTGATGTTCATCGGTGAAGGTCCAGGCTTTGAAGAAGATCAACAAGGACGGCCGTTCGTCGGCGCCGCCGGACAGTTGCTGGATAAAATGATTACCGCCATGCAGTATTCCCGTGAATCGGTTTATATCGCGAATATTGTAAAATGCCGCCCGCCGAATAATCGCGCCCCGCAACCGGACGAAGCCGTTTCCTGCCTGCCATATCTAAAACGCCAGATTGAGTTAATCGCACCGCAGGCAATCGTTCTGCTCGGAGCAATTCCGCTGTTGCACCTAACCGGACAAACCGGCATCACCCGCCTTCGCGGACAGTGGATGGAATACAACGGCATAAAAGTCATGCCGACTTATCATCCGGCGTATCTGCTACGCAAAGAAGATGCCAAGCGCGATGTCTGGGCGGACTTGCAACAGGTGATGAAACTGTTCGGCAAAACCCGTCCGTCAGCCAAATAATTTTCTCCGGATGACTAACCACTGAATGCTCTGAAAACACAGAAAGAGAACCGGGAAAATTAATGCAAAAGCGCAAATTTTCTGAATAATCAGCAAAAAAATACTTGCATGCATGAATATCAATACAATTATTTATCACTTGATAAATAACCTTTTAATAAACAGCAAGAAAGAGTTGATTACGCCAAAATAATAGTCCGCGGCAAGATTATTTTTCAGTCTTAATCTTGCAAACAGTAAACACATAATCTTCCGGTAGCGTAAATTGATTAAATTTCATAAACGCCTTATCCTTAAGAATATTAAAAGAATCGGTTTTGTAGAAATTCAATACCTTTGGCAGTTGTTTCGATAACTGGTTGCATAGAACCAACCCGTTATCTCCCAATTTATAGCCATTAATAAAAAGATACTTTCTGAACGTGTCAGAAACCCACTTCCCGGTCTTCGGCGCTGGATATCCCTGCTTAAATTTATCCTAATGATGTCCTTTCAACAATTCATAAACACCGTCGCCGTCAAGATCACACTCCCATGAATACAACGGATCCCGAAGGAAAAATCCAACCATGCGCCATTCAGTTGGAAACTGATAAAAATAAAATACCATAGCAACATTCGAGTTACCGGAATTACCATAAAGATGACACAACATCTTTATGTCAGTTAAACCGTTTCCATCAAGGTCATATATCTGGACCGGAAAAAATTTAAATCCGTGAACAGAGACATTATCCAAGTTAAATTCAACATTATATCCGTTCCACTTGCTAAAAATTATTTTGCATCCAACTTTCTCTCGAGTCTCAGCGACACTTAAACTTTCTCCATTTTTAAAGAATTTTGGTATATCATAATGATACACTTCGTTCGCAATATCCTTTTCTGTCTCTTTATAGAGTTTTTGAATAATTTTCATTTTTAGCGGTTTTAACGGCGACAAATCCGGATCGACAGGATATAACATGCCGCCCGCAGCCAAATGCTCAACCCGCCAATCCTGCGTCGCTTCTGTTCCGGCAGCACTGTGCCAATTGAAAGTGATAATTGAAGCAATGAATAAGATTTTCAATAACATTTTCATTTTACATTTTTGGCTATTTTTTTGCCAAATATTTTCTGGTGGCTTCCTGAACGGTGTCAATGCCTTTGCGTAAATCTTCCAGCTTCAGTTCAACCGGAAAATCCGGTTTTACGCCGATATGCTCTATGCGTTTTCCGTCAACTCGGACAAAATCGCCGAAGACCGTTTGCAACCGGAAACCGGAAGGAAGAATCAAAAATTGTGAAGGCAGACATTTTCCTGGAGTTGTCTGTCCAAATAGAACAGCAACTTTCGCGTCGCGCATGGCGGCGGCAAATATTTCAGCGGTGCTGTACGAATCGTTGTCAATCAGAATTGCCAGCGGCTTGCGAAAACATCCCGGTTGTGGATAAGACTTCGGTTTAAGTTCAGTTCCTTTAATAATCATGGTTCCAAGTTTAACCGGTTGCGAAGACAGCCACCCGGCCAGCCATTCTCCCAGCAAAATAATTCCGCCGACGTTGCCGCGCAAGTCAATAATAATTCCATCGGCATTTTTCAGTTTTCCGGTGACATCCTGACGGCAACTGACAATCATTTCCGGAAAAAATGCGGAGAAACGCAAACAGCCGATATTTCCCGGCAACATCTCCGACTGGTAAGAACCAAAAGTTGGCGGCATAACGCCAAGCTTGAACCATTTTTCTCCGTTAGCCTGACGCGTTAAGTTAACTGTTCTGATTTCCTCGTTCTGTTTCAATTCAATTTTAACCGCAGTATCCGGTTGTCCTGCCAGCATACTGGAAGCAATCAGCGCCCAGCCAACATAAGTTTTATTCGCCGGATTAATTTTCACGCCGTCAATGGACAGAATTTCATCTCCGGGTTTTATTCCAGCCTGCGCCGCCGGGAAGCCGGGTTTCACGCGTAACACACAAAGCTTGTTTTCAGCGACGGCAAGACTTATTCCGGGATCAGCTGGAACAGCGGATTTCACGGCGCCGGCATTGACTGGAGCCGCATTATTATCGGCAATTGTCAACGCTTCTTTGACCGTGGAATTGACTGGCGGCAGGACAAAAATATGGCTCTGATTAAGTTTCTTTATCATCCGGTTCAATGTCGTGGCCAGTTCCTGGTCATCCTGGCATTTTAATATTTCCGGACGGAAACGGTCGTAAACTTCAGCTTTAAATTCCCGGTCAAAATCTTTGCTGAAATTACCTTTTTTAATGTTATTCCATACTTCATCCAGCACTGCCGATGCCCGCACAGAATATTCCGCCGGTTTTACGGTATCAGCGTTCGCCACTACACAAAACAACGCTGGAATTGAAACCAATGCAATTAGCAGCCAAAATCTGTTCATTCTGTCGTGCCGCCAGGAGCCGCAGCCTGCGTCGGCATATCGAACTCTGAATCGGGAATTGTCTGATCAAATTTAACTGACAACAGTTTTGCGGTAAGTTCCATTCCCAGCGTGGTCGTCGTCTGTACAGACGGAAAGAAAACCCCGTTGTATTGTTTATAATCCGCGAAGTTTGAGGTGCTGGGAACCGCCCCCATGTCAGTAAAAACCTTCATCTCCATCTTTGCGGGGAAAAATGTTTTACGGTCAATCCAGATAGTTATCGGCGGCAGATTAAAACTCTGTTCCGCCTGACAGATTAATTTATAACAATCAACGACACCAACTTTTTCACTATCATCCGCCAGGATGATTTTAGCAAAAATTTCCTGTAAACGCAAAGCTGGATTGCTCATTCTTGCTGTGAGACGCATAAATTCAAGTTGCGTTCCGGTAATCTGGCGAACACCAAGACTTTCCATCATTGACCAGCCAATCTTACCATTATATGCTTCCGTTGAAGCCGGAATGCCTTGAATCTGCATGCTTGTTTTTATTTTGTCCGGCGCTTTAAACATCGTGGACATTTGCATGGTAATCTGTTGCATCGGCACTGATGCTTCGTAGTTATTTACTACTGTTTTAACTGTTTTACCTTTTCCGTCCGGATCAATCGACTTGTCAATCCGGGCAAGCAAATCATTCAACTCCAACTTTGGAACAACACTTTTCTCAGCCCCAATCAACGGCAACATCGCCGCCATAACGAACAACAACAACATTTTCTTCATCGAATATTTTCCTTTTCTAATGATTAATTTTTATTTGCGGAGCCTGAGCTTTTAATAACGGTTTATCCTGGCGTCCGCGAACAAACTGGTTCGGGTCGTCTTCAAGTGAACTGATAAAATCAGCAATCGCTTTGATTAAGCTGTCGAGCTTAATCAACGAGGTAACCATGCGCTGTTTCAGAACATTTACATCGCCCACCAACTCATCCCGGCTATGACCGGTACTGTTCAAAAATTCCTGCGCATCTTTAAGAAACGCCGCCAGACCGTCGGAAATATCCTCCAGTTTTTTCTCCGGAAAAGCTTTCTGAAGACTTTGCGTGCTTTTTTCCATAAAATCAACGGTTTTCATTAATTTCTGAATCTGCTCGTCGGAAAATGCCTGACGCAGATTTTTCGCGCTGAACTCAACATCCTGAGAAATCCGGTTGAATCTGGTAAGCAGTTCCGGCAATTCCGGATTGCTGAACATTTTATTGGCATTATCCAAAGTATTGTTCAGTTTATCCGCCAGTTCCACCAGATTGATTTTAGTCAACTGTTGCAACGTCTGGCTGATATTCTGAATCGCATTGGAAATATGAGACGTTCTGGAGGGAATGTATAAAAAACCTTCCGGCGGAACAACCTCAAGATCAGGCAGCGCGTATTCCGCCGGCGCACCTAAAGTCAATTCAATATACGACCCGCCCATTATCCCGGAAGCGTTAATAAAACAGGACAAACCTTTCTGTTTCATCACGCCATCCATCTTCGATTTTCCGGAAGACTCAATCGGCTCACCTTTATTTATCGAGTCCATGGCTGAAGGGAAAATACTAAAATACACATCCACATATCCGTCAACATCGCGCATGGCGATTCTACTCACCCGGCCCACCGGCACGCCCATATATTTTACCGCCGAACCTACAGTCATGCCTTCAACCGAAGTATTCAAAACGGTCATCGCATGAAATTTTTGTTCAAACATCTTCAAAATACCGATTGAGAAAAAACTTCCCAGAATCAGTATTATTGCTAACAGTATAAACGCTCCAAGCTTAATTTTATTTGCGCTATTCATTCAATCTCCTGTGCCAATTGTTTCATTTTTTATCAAATACTGAACAATGCCGTAATCACCGCATCAACAACAATAATCAGAAAAATTGCCGTCACCACCGCCGAAGTTGCGGCCCGTCCGACGCCTTGCGTGTCGCGGTCTGATCCCATCCCTTTCATACAACCAATCGCCGCAATAATCACCGCGAAAAACAGACTTTTAAACAAACCTTGAAATAAATCCACCGGCTTGATGACTTCAATCGTCTTATAATAATATTCCATTGCAGACATATCCAGCCGGTTGCAAACAATAATCATGCCGCCCAGAATCCCGCAAACATCAGCAATAATCGTTAAACACGGCATAATCACAATCATCGCCAGCACTTTCGGCACAATCAAAAAACGGCTCGGCACCAATCCGAGCGTAACCATCGCGTCAATCTCTTCCGTTGCATTCATCGTGCCGATTTCCGCGGCAAAAGCCGAACCGGAACGTCCCGCCAGCACAATCGCGGTAATCAGCGGCGCCAGCTCTGTTACAATGACGGTTCCGACCAGATTAACCACATAACTTTCCACGCCCTGCCGCGAAAGTTGAACAATCGCCTGAAACGCCAGAATCACCCCCACCAGAGTTCCAAGCAACGCGGTAATCGGCATCGCATCGCTTCCGGCAATGTCCATATAATATGTCGTTGTCCGCCATTTCACTTTGCGCGGATGCCTGACGGCATCCGTCATGGCCAATGCCAGTTCGCCGGTAAAACTCAAAAACGTGATAATTTCACGGTAAACCCGGTGCAATATAGAGCTGATTTTCTCAAATAATTTATCCCCCGGAAAATTCATCAATTGCCTTTCCTGTCTGCGATTGGAGCAATATCATTCCGAATCATGTCCGCCAGCTTTAATGCCGCGTTTGAAGCCGCGGCAACCAATTCCGCCGGATTGTCCTGCTTGTAACCGACGGTAATATTAAATTCCCGCGTGACTGTAACTTTTCCAGCAGTTCCGCTGTTCAAATGATAAGCGCCGCGCAGTTTAAACTGTTTCGCATCCTGATCAAATTCAAACGCGGTCAACTCGCC
>JBAYVM010000198.1:0-5928 GCA_041674645.1 Victivallaceae bacterium
CCATTGGCAACGGTTGCATGTTCATGAACTCTTCACATGTGGCGCATAACTGCAAAATCGGCAATAACGTCATCCTGGTCGGGTTCGCCGGTCTTGCCGGATATTGCGAAATCGGAGACCGCGCACTAATTTCCGGGTTGTCCGGAATTCATCAGTTCTGCCGGGTCGGACGACTGGCAATCATCAGCGGCGGATCGGTTTTCTCCAAAGATATTCCTCCATTCATGATGGCGGAAGGCCGTAACGGCGGCGTCAAAATGGTCAACCTGATTGGCTTGCAGCGTTCCGGACTTTCCGAAGAAACTATTCGCGTAATCCGGAATATCCACAAAATTTATTACCGCAGCGAACTCAGCCCGGTCAATGCGATAGCGAAAATCAAAGCCGAACTGCCGCAGATTCCGGAAGTCGTTGAATTCCTCGAATTCTGCGCAAGTTCCAAGCGCGG
The DNA here is from genome assembly GCA_041674645.1 of Victivallaceae bacterium. Lineage (GTDB taxonomy): Bacteria > Verrucomicrobiota > Lentisphaeria > Victivallales > Victivallaceae > JBAYVM01. The sequence continues at coordinate 449 of JBAYVM010000198.1, forward strand.
CGTTCTCGGCGCCAGACTGGCTGGCAAAAGAGGCTGATTAACAACAACATTAATTTAAAATACCAAGCGGGAGATTCATAACCTATGCTTAATGCTCTGACTAAAAATGCAAAATTCAACCGCCGCCGCGGTCCGGTCGTACTCGTAATCATGGACGGTGTCGGCTTTGGCAAATATCCGGATGGCGATGCTTTCCTCAAAGCTTACACGCCGGAACTGGACAATTTAATGAAAACCTGTCCATTCACCCAACTTAACGCCCACGGTGTCGCGGTCGGCATGCCTTCAAATGAAGACATGGGCAACAGCGAAGTCGGACACAATGCCATCGGTTGCGGCAGAGTTTTCGCCCAGGGCGCAAAACTGGTTGACGCGGCCATCAGCAGCGGCAGCATTTTCGCCGGCGACACCTGGAAAGAACTTATCGGCAACTGCCTGAAAAACCATAGCACGTTGCACTTTCTCGGACTGTTTTCCGATGGCAACGTCCACAGCAATATCAGCCACTTGAAAGCCATGATTCTTAAGGCGAAAGCTGAAGGAATTAAAAAAATCCGGATACATACTCTGCTCGACGGACGCGATGTGCCGGAAACCTCCGCGCTGGAATATATTGACCCGTTCGAACAATTTCTGGCTGACTTGAATAAAGACGGCGTTGATTACCGGATTGCTTCCGGCGGCGGCCGCATGGTCATCACCATGGACCGTTACGGCGCCAATTGGGATATGGTGCGTAAAGGCTGGGAAGTTCATGTTCACGGTCAAGGCGATTGCTATAAAAATGCTCACGATGCGATTGTCGATTTGCGGAAGAAATCCGGAGCAATTGACCAGGACTTGCCGCCGTTCATTATTTCCGATGATGGCAAAACTCCAGTCGGCGCCATTAAAGACAATGACTCGGTAATCTTCTTCAATTTCCGCGGCGACCGTTCACAGGAAATAACTGCGGCATTTGAAAACGATTCTTTCGATAAGTTTGACCGTGGCGCACGTCCGAAAGTCATTTATGCCGGAATGATGGAATACGACGGTGACTTGCATATTCCAGCAAAATATCTGGTAAATCCACCGGAAATTGACCGCACTATGGGTGAATTTCTCTGTGCCTGCGGTGAAAAACAGCTGGCAATCAGCGAAACCCAAAAGTTCGGACATGTTACTTATTTCTTCAACGGCAACCGCACTGACAAGTTCGATGAAAAATTGGAAGATTACGTTGAAATCCCGTCCGACATCGTGCCGTTTGAACAACGTCCGTGGATGAAAGCCGCTGAAATTACCGATAAAGTCGTTGATGCAATCTACAGCGGCAAATACGGCATGATCCGGCTGAATCTGCCAAACGGCGACATGGTCGGACATACTGGAATATTCCAGGCCGTGCTGGTCGCGATGGGCGCAGTGGATATTTGCGTTAAACGCATCCGCGAAGCCGTTGAAAAGACCGGCGGCGTTATGGTTATTTCCGCCGATCACGGCAATTGCGACGACATGGTTGAGCACAATAAAAAAACCGGCGCAGCTCTGCTGGATGAAAATGGCGGCTTGAGCCGCAAAACCAGTCATTCGCTGAATCCGGTGCCGTGCATCATTTATGACCCGGAATGCAAAGGAGAATATTCCAAAGAGCTAAAATCCGGCTTGGGCATAAGTTCACTGGCGGCAACCTGTATTGAGTTGCTGGGCTACAATCCCCCGGCGGATTACGACCCGGCAGTATTGAACTTCAAATAAACTGAAGTTCACACTGATTCGACGAATTACCTTGCTCCGGGAATTTCCCGGAGCATTTTTTTAAACCGATTTGTTTAAGAAAGCTGGAAAAATGGAAATTGCTGCAAGACTTACCGATGTGCAACGGAAAAAAGCGCGTTTAGATGCTACATTGTCGTCGTGTTTCGGCTCACTGCCGTCGGTAATGATTCAGGACAGCGCGGTAATAATTCTGTTTGCCACGATTCTCGGCGCCGGTGATATGCTGTCGCTAACCACCTCTTCCATTGCCGGCATTGCCAACTGTCTGCTGCTGATTCCGGCGGCTTATCTGGCTGACCGCTGGGGCTTTAAAAAATCCATCATAAATTTTCAAAGTATCGCTTTTGTCATGGTGTTGCTGATGGCATCTTCTCCATGGTTCGGCGTTGGCGCAAAATTAATACTGTTGTTGTCCATATCCTGCTTCAGTATTTGCACGACCATTTATGTTGCCGCATGGTTTCCGTTACTGGACGGTTTTCTACTGGAAAAAGACCGTGGTCATTTTTTCGGCATGATGCGTTTTTCCTGGCAATTAGTGTCTTTACTGTTCTTTTTCATCTGCGGTTTAATTATCGGGAAAAATCCGCCAATATGGATATTGCAGATAATTATTGCCGTAACCGCGTTCGGACTACTCGGGCGCAGTTTTTACATTCATAAACTTCCGGCGTTGCCGAAAGACCGGCCCAAAATGAATTTTCGTCAAGGTTTGATTGAAGCGGTTGGCAATAAACCGTTGTCCGGATTTTCAGTTTATCTCTGCTGTCTGTATTTGGCCGCCAGCGCCACGCTGCCGCTGACCTTTCTTTACTTGAAAAAATATTTGCTGGTGCCGGATAATATCGTAGTCATAATCTCTTCGCTGGCATTGTCGGGTTCTATTACCGGCTTCCTCTTCGCCGGAAGAATCATCGGACGGCTGGGAATTAAAAAAGTGCTGTTGATTGTACACTTTTCTTTTGCTATCATTAATTTATGCCTGGTGTTCATCAGCGGAGGCAGTACCCTATGCCTGACGACAATTACTTTACTGCTGGTCACCTACAGTTTTTTCATGGCATGTTCTTCAGTCGCAGTCACCAGTGAAATGATGGCATTGGCGTCTCCGGACAACCGGGCCATGGCAATGGCATTCTGCGGTAGTTTTTATGCCGCCGGAACTGCGGGATCACGCTTTCTGTCTTCGTTGATTATCGGCTCTGGAATGCTGGCTCCTCACTGGATGCTGGGAAGCATAAAAGTAAGTCATTATCAGACAATGTATCTGGTTTATGGCTGTGCTATCATCTTCGTCTGCATGCTGCTGGTAATCGTTCCAGCTGTATTTCCAAAAGGCACTTACCGCTACATGCCGCATTGATAACGTGTTAAGCTGGATATGCCATGTTATGCGTTAGGAATTACCATTACAACATCGCATTCTGAACACTGAGCTGTCTTGCCGGCATATTCAATGCCCAACCGATATTTAGATCCGCATGACTTGCATCGAAAAAAAACAGTTTGATTATCTTTAGCAGGCTCTGGTGTTTGCGGTGATGTGGTTTTAGCTTTGGCTTTGGATTTGGCTTTCGCCGCTTTGTTGTTCAATAATGCAGCGCTAATCGCAAAAAGGTCAGACACCGGCATAGCGCGTGAAACGGTTTTAGTTCCGGTTACTGTAGTATGACTGGCAACGGCAGGCGCTTGAGCATCGGCAGTAGCTTTGGCAGCAGCTTTGGCGGCAGCGGCAGCTTTAGTGGCAGCAATAGCATTGGCGGCAGCTGCGGCATTGGCAGCGGCAGCAGCAGCGACAGCTTTGGCAGTTGCGGCGGCTTTGGCAGCAGCAGCGGCTCTGGCAGCAGCGGCGGCTTTGGTCGCAGCGGTGGCTTTGGCTATAGCGGCAGCTCTGGTAGCAGCGGCAGCTTTAGCAGCAGCGGCGTTTTTGGCGGCAGCGGCTTCCATCTCTGCTCGTACCTCAGCAATCGTAGGAACAACTATACCTTTACCACAAGTGTTACATGCAATCATCTGCCCAGCGACCTCAGCCGCCAAGTCCTCTTCAAGCGCATGTTTTTGTCCGCAACTCTTACATTTGAACTTTACAATCATAAAACTCTCTCTTTGTAATATGCAAACCAATCGTATGCCATCTATTCTGACAAAATCACAATATTATACCATCATTCTTCAGGCATTCAAGCACATTTTCACGTCATAAAACACTAATGAACATTAAATCATCTCACAAAATACATATCTGAAACAAGTCAGTTCTTTTTATTAAATGTCAGTTTGGGCATATCATCATCTGAAGGCGTATCGGGCTTCGCTTTCACGACCGGCGGAACCGGTTTCCTGAGCGGCGACAAAACCTGCGGCGGCAATGACGACAATCGCGGCGTGGCCGGAGCGGAATCAGTGCGCGGCGGCAACATCTGAGGCGACAGCGGCTTTAGGTGTGATGGCCCTGGATTAACTTGCGGAGATAACGGCTTTAACGAAGGCAACGCCGGTCTTGAAGTCTCTGGCGCCGGAGTAATATTTTTATTCAGCAATCCAGCCGGAGAATGCTGTATCAATTTATTCGGTGAAGTTGCTGGTGTAATCGCAGGTTTTTGAACCGGTGGTGGCGACGGAATTGTTTTCTCCGGCGCTGACGTGCTGACATACGGTTCAGATGCCTGCGGAATATTCATTTCAGTATGACAGTGCGAACATTGAGCAATCATTCCCGCGTATTCCGCGCCCAGACGGTATTTCAACCCGCAGGATTTACATGTAAAAAAGATGGTTGGCGTATTTTTTGCCGGAGCTTTTGTTCTGTCAGCGTGATGTCTGCCGTGCTCAAGTTTATCGGTGAATGAAAGAATATCCGCCACCGGCATGGAGCGCGAAATAGTTTTAGTCACCGTTACTGTCGAAGTCATATCTTGCGGGATTGCAAAAACCGGAGGAACAAGCATGGCCGTGCCGCATCTGGAACAATCAATTGTTTGACCGGCCATTTCTATCGCCAGTTCTTCCGACACCCCATGCTTTTGCCCACAATTTTTACATCTGAACTTTATATCCATAAAAACCTCTGTCCGCTATACTCAAACCGGTTGTACATCATTTGTTCTGACTTTAGGCTACATATACCTGATATTATATCACAACTATCCATGCATTCAAACAACTTTTTGTGTCAGAAATCACTAATGGAGATAAAATTCCATATTATTTAATCCAAATGCTCCTATTATTTTTTTTAATTACCCGAAAGTCAAATTACCTCAAAACAATCTATCGGCAGTTGACGGAAGATTGAATAATGCTACCCCAATTGTCCAGAAGTTCTGTGCCTGCATGAATGAAAAGTAAAATATTACTGCAAGCGGCTTCAACGCCAATATTCATTTGTTCAGTGTTCCCTGAAACACTCTGAATAACGATTGCGCCATTTCTTCCGTCAGAGCAGGCGTTCTGTCAACGCTGCCGACATCCACGATAATACATTCGATGCCAAATCCACTTTTGACGTTCCGAATTGTATTTTGAATCCGTCCTGCGTCAATAATCACCAAAATTTTGTCCGGCACATCTTCCAGTATAACCATGTCTTACTCTGCGCCTCCGCGTGAGACTGTATTATTTGCTTTTAGATACCGCTTAATTTACGGTTAAGAAAATCAGCTCAAAAATATGCAACAAATAAAAGAATAGCGCCGGTAATTCCTGAATATAAAATCAAC
>JBAYVM010000199.1:0-5926 GCA_041674645.1 Victivallaceae bacterium
AACCACTGGTCCCGCGCCTGCGGGATTATGAGCCGTCTTTTCGGGCAATTCCAGTCTGTTCCCGTGAAATAAAAAAAGCCAGTTGGCGAGACTGGCTGAAATTGTAAAATGGTAGCGGGGAGTGGAATCGAACCACTGGTCCCGCGCCTGCGGGATTATGAGCCGTCTTTTCGGACAATGCCGGTAAGTCGATAAAAGCCTGTTCCGCCTTTCTGACGCTTAAGAATGTTTTCGAATTTTCTGGCATCGCCCAAAGAGGGAAATTCTTTAGACCATTCAAGTTGCCACGGGCCTTTACCTTTCGTCCATTTTGAAATACCGCAATTGTGGTCTTGTACTCTGCGGGAGACATCATCAGAAATGCCAATGTAGTATTGTTGTCTGCTTGTGCTGTAGATGACGTAACACCAAAACATTTTATACTGCTCCCGTGAAATAAAAAAAGCCAGTCGGCGAGACTGGCTGAAATTGTAAAATGGTAGCGGGGAGTGGAATCGAACCACTGGTCCCGCGCCTGCGGGATTATGAACCGTCTGTTCGGGCAATTCCAGTCTGTTCCCGTGAAATAAAAAAAGCCAGTTGGCGAGACTGGCTGAAATTGTAAAATGGTAGCGGGGAGTGGAATCGAACCACTGGCCTTCAGGTTATGAGCCTGACGAGCTACCTCTGCTCCACCCCGCAGTATAAACAGAATTTATATCGAGCTTTTAGAATAGCTTATTGGTGGTGAAAAATCAAGCAGAGATAAGGAAAAAAGCATTTAAAAGTCCAAAAAATGATTGCGAGGCTACTCCAACTGGCGGATTTCCTGTTTTTTCAGTTCGTCTTTCAAATAAGCAATGGTTCTGGCAACTTCCTGAGAGAATTTTTTATTGCCGCGGAACGGACTGTTTGTTTCATAAAATATCCAGAGTTTTACGGCATCTTTGAATTTTTCCTGCTTTTCCAGTTCATACGAGCGTAGCCGCAAGTTTTTCAATTCATCATCCACATTCAGCGCTTCTTTCGAGCGTTTTTCCATGGCAATGTTTCCGTAGATTCTGTCCAAAATGTTGCGAGCGGAAGTCGCGTAAGCTTGAGGAGCGTTTTTGATAATATTTTCCAGTCTGGCAATGGCTTGGTCATATTGTTCAGGCTTTGCATTTTTACCGAAATTTAAAGCGGCAGCCCAGGCAACGGTTTGCTGGCGGTGTTTGGATTCGTTAATGCTGTATCTCATTAGGCAGGCCAGCCCAGCCAGCGCGATAGCGAGTGCAGCGATTAAACGGAGTTTGCGACGCATATTTGAAGAGAAAATGAATTTACTTTTTGGTTTCTGGCCGGTTGTTCCTTGAAGGTTTTCTTGTATTCGTTTGATTTCTTTGATGGCGCTTGACCAGTCCGGAAATCTTTCACGGGCGTTTTTTGCCATTAACCGGCTTATCAGCAATACTGTGTCTTCTGATACTGCCGGGTTAATTTTTCTTACATCTGGAACAGGTTCGGAAATGTGTTTGCTGACAATTGCCATTGCCGAATCGGCGTCATACGGCGGTTCTCCGGCAAGCATATGAAACAATGTTGCTCCGAGCGCATACATATCGGTGTGAAAGTCAACTTTCTCTGCTTTGGCCTGTTCCGGGCTGATATAATGCGGCGAGCCAACCATAATGCCACGCATGGTCAAGTCTTCTTCCTGATTTTCATTGACGATTTTGGAAATGCCGAGGTCGAGAATTTTAGCGCTGCCGTCCCTGGCGAGAATAATATTTGCCGGTTTTATGTCCCGGTGTATCAACTTGTATTTTCGCCAGGCGTAATCCAGAGAAGAGGCAACATTGACAGATATTTCCAGCGCGTTCAACTCATCGAGTTTTTCTTTCCGGGTAATGGTTTGTCTCAAATCTTCGCCTTCAACAAACATCATGGAGAAATAGCAGATATCGCCTTCCGCGCCGGCTTCAAACGCTCTGACTATGCCCGGATGTTCGATTTTTGCCAGCGTCCGGACTTCCTGAAAAAAGCGTTCCAGGCAACGCCGATTGTTAGTCAGCGCGGGGAGCAGGATTTTCAAAGCCACCAGACGTTTGAGAGATTTTTGTTCAGCGAGAAATACTTCACCCATTCCGCCAATGCCGAGCAACCGGATTATAGTGTAATCTCCGACCTCTTTCAAAAATTTAAAATTAGTCTGGCTGTCCAGGCTTGGGTCTTGCGGCAAGTTTCTGGAATCCATATTGCTCCGTTCTTATTCAGTAACGCGATTCTAAAAATGATTATGCATAAGGTATTGCCGTAAAAGCAAAATTCAATCAAACTTGCAGGAGACGGTTTCCTATCCTGAAACGTTATTATCGTGAAAAATCTTTGCATGCCTGCAAATAAGCGTCAATATTTATCAGCGGCACTTCCGGTTCCAGTAAATGAGTTGGAGTACAGAGCAAGCCACCCTTGATTCCGGCAATTTTGAGATTCTTCGTGACTTCGCGTCTGACATCGTCAGTTGTTCCGAATGGCATTGTGGTCTGAGTGCCGATGGTTCCCCAAAATGAAAGTACATCTCCGTATTCAGCATGAATCTTTTCAAACGACATACATTCCGGCTGAATCGGGTTGAGAATGTCCACTCCGCATTCAATCAGGTCTGGAATAAATGGTTCAATGAAACCGCAGGAGTGGTAGCTGAACAGAATGTCCGGATTGACATCTTTCGCCGCTTTAACCAGACGTTTGAGCAACGGTTTAAGCCACTCGCGGTATAATTCTTCAGACATCATGATTGCATGTTGCATGCCGATGTCATCACCCATGTGAATAAAATCCACTCCGGCTTTAGCGCACATAGTCGCGCGTTCGCAGACGATTTCAGTCACCCGGTTGAAGTGATAAACTGCTTTTTCATCGCCGGTCATCATATCAATCATCAGTTCTTCCATGCTGCGAATGTACCAGGAATTTTCCCACAAAGAACCGACGCCGCCGCAAACAGCCAGACCTCTGGAATGAATTTCCTCAACCTGTTGGCGTAAGTTGTTAAAATCAGCCGGATTATTTTCCGGATAGGGATACGCCTGGAATTGTTCCAGGCTGGTAAACTTTGCCATCGGATGATGCATTTGTGTCATGTGCATTGAACCGGGATGTGGTTCATGACCAACTCCCCAGGCATCGAAAACAGTTCCCGGGTTGAAGGTTTGCCCCGGGAAGTAAGCACTCCAATTGATGTTTTTTTCTATAAATTTTGGTGCAAGCGTGCGGAAAGGAAACTCAAAAAAATCTTCATGATAGCAGAACTCACTGCAATAACGTAATTGGTACTGTTCCAACAGTGACGGGCATATCCAAAAATGAACCGGTGCGTATTCGTATCCCTGCCGCCGCCAAAGGCGCATCAGATTTTCACGAGGAGAAAGTTTCATGTTATGTCTCCAAAACTTGATTAAAATTTGTTGATAGTTATATTATGATGTTAAATATAATTATTTCCAGTGCTTGTAATGGTGTAATATATTCATTAAATGATATTAATATTCAAGGAATGACAAGTGATAGTCAGCAAGACGGATTTTCAAACAATCAGAAGGCTGGAAGGTTTCCCTGAGCCTTTACATTTGGAAATGGAAACCCAGTTTACGCCTGCATACCGCAATGTGCATGGAACATTTAACGGGTTATTTGTTTATACACTGAAAGGCCGCGGCTGTTTTCGGGAAGGGAAACGAGTCTGGGAGCTAAATCCGGGTGTTGCTTATATTTGCTGCGGACATGAACCTGATGTAATTTACTGTTATCCGGAAGATGGTACTGCCCCATGGACATTTTTCTGGTTTAGTTTTAAAGATAATTATGCGGAAAGCATATTGAAGTCATTGGTAAAAAATTATGGTCGGATTTATCATATTTCTGAACAGCATTCTCTGATAAAACAGATGTTAGCGTTGCTTGCCAGCAATCAGCCGCTGACATTTTTAGCTCCGCATCAGGCGGGGGAACTGGTTTTTGGCACGTTGAATATGCTGGCTGAAGTTTTTGAACAGAACGCTGGCAATGCCGGTCAGTCGCAACTGGTTCAGCGTCTCAAGTTGCTGGTAAATAAGAGTTTGCAAGATTGTATTTCCTGTGAGAAGTTGGCGGACAAGTTAGGCGTTAGTCGGGAACATCTTTCGCGAGTATTCAAAGAACATACCGGCATAACGCCTAATGAATTTATTCTTCAGCGCAAAATTCTTGAAGCGTGTGCGCTGCTCAAAGAAACTTCGCTTACTTGCAAAGAAATTGCATTCCGGCTGGGGTATGAAAGCGTCTCAAACTTTATTCGTGCGTTTAGAAAACATCAGGCAGTGACACCGCAGGAATTTCGCCGACAGGGAGCACTGCCACATTTTTAGGTTTTGTCGTCAAATTAAGTTTCCGGTTCTGGTTTTCAAAACTTTAGCTCCTATATTATTTAAAATTATCAAAACAAAGGATGATTGCTATGAATAGAATGCCAGCTGAAGATAGATATGACAATATGAAATACAACCGTTGCGGACGCTCCGGACTGAAGCTTCCGGCATTGTCTCTCGGATTGTGGCATAATTTTGGCGATATGACAACATTTGACAACGCCAGAAATATGCTTCACCGGGCGTTTGATTTAGGAATAACTCACTTTGACCTGGCAAACAATTACGGACCGATGCCGGGCGCGGCTGAAGAGAACTTTGGCAGAATTCTCAGTCAAGGGTTGGGCGCATACCGTGACGAATTGATTATTTCCACTAAAGCCGGACATCGCATGTGGCCCGGTCCATACGGCGAATGGGGTTCCCGCAAATACTTGATTTCCAGTCTTGACCAGAGCTTGAAACGCATGGGGCTGGAATATGTTGATATATTTTATTCTCATCGCCCTGACCCTGACACACCGCTGGAAGAAACCATGGGCGCGCTGGATACTGTTGTCCGGCAGGGAAAAGCATTGTATGTCGGAATTTCCGCCTATCAACCGGAAATGAGCAGACAGGCAATTAAAATTCTCCGTGAACTTGGCACGCCGTGTTTGATTCATCAGCCGCGTTACAGCATGTTCGAGCGTTGGGTTGAAAATGATCTGCTGGATGTGCTTGGCGAAGAAGGGGTTGGCGCTATTGCCTACTGTCCGCTCGCGCAGGGGATGTTGACCTCCCGTTATTTGAACGGCATACCGGAAGATTCTCGCGTTGCCAGTCAGAGTATTTTTCTGAAAAAAGAGAATCTTACCGAAGAGGTACTGGGAAAAATTAAGGCGCTGAATGTCATTGCTCAGGACCGAGGTCAGACATTGTCACAGATGGCGTTGGCGTGGATATTGAAAGATCCGCGCATGACTTCAGTTTTGATTGGCGCCAGCAAGGTGACTCAGATTGAAGAAAATGTTGCGGCGTTAAACAATCTAAATTTCTCAAAAGAGGAATTGGCCGCAATCGAAACAGTTCTCAAGAATAAACTGAATGCTTAATTTCAGTGAAGTTTTTCCAGGCTGAACAGGATAATTGCCGCGGTAATCAGTATCGCGGCAATTATTCTTTTAAGGACAATGGGAAGAGTGAGTTTGGACTCAAGATCGCTGAATCCGATTTTGGCGACAACTGCCCCGATGATAACAGAAATTATTCCGCGGGTTGATTGGACAATATTGCCCAGCACTGGCCCAATTATACCGAAGCAGTAGAACAGCAACAGCATTGCCACAAACCAGAAGATGCAGAACGGTAATGAAGGAAGAATCAGTCGTTTGGACATTTTGGAACTGGAGAAAAAAACGGTTGTCGCCATAATGCCGTTAACTGTATAGCTCATTGTGCCTGCGAGAATTGCTGCTGTGACAATGTCCGGCTCCCCAAGTTTTGTAATCAGAATTTTAATATTGATGTCAGAAAGAGAATAACCAATGCAGGCCAATATTATCCAGGTTAAGCTGCGC
>JBAYVM010000200.1:0-5880 GCA_041674645.1 Victivallaceae bacterium
CAGTGATTTTGTGCTGAACCAGCCGCCGAGACCAGGCATTCCGCGGCGACGATGCCAGACCGTGCGCCCAAAATAAATATCACCTAGTTCACTGTTTTCGATGAGCCGTTTCATGGCAAATGACTGTGGCGTGAAACGGAACGAAAAGTTGATGCCGAGGCGTTTTTTGGTGCGTTTAGCGGCGGCGAGCATTTCTTCGGCTTCCGCGGCGTTCATCGCCATAGGTTTTTCGCAAAGCACATGACAACCGGCTTCGAGCGCGGCAATGGTCAGCGGTTTGTGAAATTTATTGGGAACCGCGATACTGACAATATCAAGCTTTTCTTTTTTGAGCATTTCCAACGCATCGGCATAGCATTGAGTTATGCCAAACTCTTCGCCGGATTTTTTAAGTCGTTCCGGATTAACGTCAGAAATGGCCACTACTTCCGCGGCAGGATGTTCTCGATAGCCTTTGATGTGTCCCTGTCCCATGCCGAGGCCGATAACGCCGATTCTTAATTTTTTCATGTTCATAATCCTTATTTGGCTTTGCCGTTTACATCCTGCGCGATTCCGGCGCTGATTGTATGCGGATTGGGAGTGTTGATTATTTCCAACGGTTGGGCGTTAGGCGCAGTGTGAGCTTGATAAATCAATGGTCTGGCCCAGCGGACAGCGTTGCCGATTACTTTGAGCACGTTTTTGTCATAATAAATTGGATAAGTTTCATGGCCGGGGCAAAAATAGAATATTTTCCCGTGACCGCGTTCAAACGCGACACCGCTGCGAAAAACTTCACCACCTTCAAACCAGGAGATGAAAATAACCTTGCCGTCCTGCGGGATGTCAAAACGTTCGCCGTACATTTCAGTATGCGGCAATTCAAAATAGTCGCCGATGCCCTGGGAAATTGGATGGGAAGGCTCAATATTCCAGAGGCGTTCCTTCTCGCCAACTTCCCGCCATTTTAGAGAACAGCTGGTTCCCAGTACGGCTTTGAAAATTTTGGAGAAATGACCGGAATGGAGAACGATCAGGCCCATGCCTTCAAGTATGCGTTTGTGAACGCGTTTTACTATTTCGTCTTTGACTTCGGCGTGGGAGCAATGCCCCCACCAAAGCAGCACATCGGTACTGTTGACCACGTCTTCGGTCAGTCCGTGTTCCGGATCATCAAGGGCGGCCAGGCGGATATTCAAGTCTTCCGCGCTGATACCATCGGCAATGGCCTGGTGCATGCCTTGAGGATACAGCTTTTTAACCGTTTCATTCGATTTTTCATGCCGAAATTCATTCCAGATGGTGACATTAATCTCTTTGCTCATAATCATCATTTCCTTTTGTTGGAATATTTTGTGATGCAAAAAATTGTATATAGTTAATTATATATTGCGTGGTTTTAATAGCAATAGCTATTCTATGGATAAAATGTGATATTAGTATTCCGGATGTGAGATGATGTATTTAAGTGAATTTACCTGAAAACTGGATAGCGCAGGCAGGTATCCGGCTATTCAGGTTTTGTCCCGTCATGTTGAAAATCAATGGCAAGCAATTTAGGACCAAATATATTGATAAGAATCAGTCCCAGTGGTGCGGTCAGGACAATTGAGAGCACCGCGATTGCCAGGATAATTTGTCCTTCCGGCAGACCTGCTGCCAGCGGAACGCTGCCGAGGGCGGCTTGGACGGTGGCTTTCGGTAAATAGGCGATTACGCAAAACATTTTCTCTGGTAGCGAAAGTTTGGAAAAGGCGGTGGAAATTAGTACGCCGAGCGAACGGAAAATCAATCCGATGCCGATTACCATAGCCCCTTTCAGGCCGGCATCTGCTGCGACATTCAGGTCGACTGAAATGCCAATCAGCACAAACAGAACAATTTCAGCCGGAATCCAGATTTTTGCCAGTTTTGAAGATATTTCATGGGCGATTCGATTTTCCTTTTCGAAGATGATAAAACCGACGGTCATTACGCCAAGCAATGCGGCGCTGTGCAATAAGTCTCCGACGCCAACCATCATTACAGCCAGCATCAGCAGAATAATAGTTTTTTCTGTGGCGCGAATTCTGTCGTAATAGTGTTTAAAATACCATACCAGCGCCAGTCCGGCGAAAATTCCTGGTATTATTCCCAGCGCCAGCGCACTTGGGATGGATATTATCGCATGAGTAATATTTGCCTGTCCGGAGACGGCAAGTTTCATAAACACTGAAAAAATTGTGATGGCGAAAACATCATCAGCGGAAGCGCCAGCTAATATTATTGTCGGAACTTCGTTTTTTCTGCCGCGTCCCTGAGTTTGCAGATTTATCATGGATGGAACTATCACCGCCGGAGACACTGCTGCCAGCATAAAGCCGGGCAGGGCGGCAATAATCCAGTTGAAGCCGAAAATGAAGTGAAATGCGAGTGTTAAGGCGCTGCCTTCAAGCAGGCAGGGCACAAAGCTCATCAAAATCGCGGTAATTCCGGCTTTGCGCAGCATTTGGCGATTGATGCCAAGACCAGCGCGGAGCAAAATTACAATCAGCGCCAGCGATTTCAGAAAGGGTTCCAGATCCCATAATAAATTGGGAACATCACCGCGCCGGAGGCCAATCAGAATTCCAGCCGCAATCATGCCGAGGACTGCTGGAAGTTTTATTCTGGAGAAAATGCGACCGAACAGCCAGCCGCCTAAGATGATTATTACAATCAAAAAATTTAATGTCATAGCTGTCAGCCCGCAATAAAAAGGTTTACGACTTAATGCAGGAGTCATCAGCCATTATGGCGGTTATAAGGTGGAACCCCATCACCTGGGTAAAATCAGTATCTGGCAGCGCGTGCCATATTATCCATTTCCTGAAGCATAACGCCGGTGCCGTTGGCAACTGCCTTCAGCGGATCTTCGGCAACAAATACCGGCAACCCGGTTTCTTCAACCAGCAGGCGGTCCAGGCCGGTAAGTAATGCGCCGCCACCTGCCAGCATAATGCCGCGGTCAATCAGGTCGGCAGATAATTCAGGAGGACAACGTTCAAGTGTAGCTCTGACGGCTTCAATGATACTGGTGATTGGTTCCTGTAGCGCAGTCCGGATTTCGCCTCCGGTAATTTTCACGGTTTTCGGCAGTCCGGAGACCAAATCGCGTCCTTTAACTTCCAACTCGGTGTCATCATGAGTCGGATACGCGCTACCAATATCTATTTTTATTTTTTCAGAGGTTCTTTCTCCAATCATCAAATTGTAAACCCGTTTCATGTGCTGGCAAATTGCCGCGTCCAGTTCATCGCCGCCGACTCTGACGCTTCTTGCGCCGACAATACCGGACAGTGAAATTACCGCGACTTCAGTTGTGCCGCCGCCGATATCGACAATCATACTGCCGGAAGGTTCAGAGACAGGCAATCCGACACCTATTGCCGCCGCCATTGGTTCTTCAACCAGAACAACTTCGCCGGCTCCGGCCCGTTTGGCGCTGTCTTTTACCGCACGATTTTCCACTTCAGTGATACCGGATGGTACTGCAACCAAAACTCGCGGGTGAAGAATACGTTTGTGCCACGGAACCTGGCGCATGGCTTTCTGAATAAAATAACGGAGCATCTCTTCGGTGATTTCAAAATCGGCAATTACGCCGTCTTTCATTGGTCTGATTGCGCGAATATTGCCGGGAGTTCTGCCCAGCATGCGTTTGGCTTCTTCGCCTACTGCCAGTACACGCTTGGTGTTTTCGGTTATCGCAACAACAGATGGTTCAGAAAGTACAATTCCCTTGTCTCTGACAAACACCAGACAATTGGCTGTTCCAAGGTCAATCCCAATGTCTGTTGAAAAAAGCTTAGCCAGTTTATGTAAGAACATGAACGGTCCCCGTCTGTTTTGCGTTTACAATTTGAAACGCATTAATCTACATTCAAATAATGCATATTAAAATTATTTTTTCAAAAAATCAATAAAAAAACACTGATATGCGATTAAACTGGCTAAAGAGGTGAATTTACCGCTTGAGTTGACAATCGCCAGGTGTTGTTATTTCCATGAAGGAACAGAAGGAAGCGCTTCATCAAATTCTTTCAGAAGTGATTCCTGATATTCTCCAACATAAGTTCCGCCGAAGAAACGGCACAAGCCTTCCTGATTGAGCTCCGCCCATGATTCTTCTTCTCGTCCTGGAATAACGGGGAAGAACAGCACGCCGTTGGCTTTAGCGGCTTTCAGGTCGCCGGGGGCATCGCCAATCATCAGAATTTTTTCCGGAGCATACCGGCCTTTGGCCGTATAGCTGAGATGTTCGGTTTTTGTGCCGTGTTCCTGTCCACAAATCATGCCCAGGTAATGAACAATTTTATTTTCTTCCCATTCTCTGGTCAAGGCTTCCAGCGGAGTCTGGGATACGACAATCATATCCGCTTTATCCTGAGCTTTCGCCAACACTTCTTTAACTCCTGGAAATGGAGGAATTCCGTAAACCATATCTGTAATCGCGGCATTTACTTCCTTGCTCCAGCGGAGTACCATGGAAAGTTCTTCACTGCCGCTTGCCGCAACTTTGGCTTCCAGCGCCGGGTTGCCAAGTTTTGACTCTTCAATAATCCAACTGTTCAGTTCTTTCAGTTCAGGAACTCTCACTCCTCGGTCATGAAATTCTTTACGTTCGCGGATGAGCTCTAAAGCACGTTGAACAGCCAGAAAACGATTGCAACCACGAGTTTTACTGTAGAGATTGACGAATTCCCAAACTTCGCGTGCGTATTTACTGGCGGCTTGCATGCCATAATGTTTGACGAAATTCGGGCAGAAACATTCTTTCTGTTTGATTTCCATGGTGTCAAAAACACAACCATCGCTGTCGAAGCCGATAAAAAAGTCATGTTTTTTGGGCAAATTCTGCATTTCTGCGATATAATCCATTGTCTACTTTCGCTCCATATTTATATTAAAAGTTTGTTAAACCGTTAAACTAACTCTGTTTTAAAAAATCGCAATACCTGCCTTTGTATAATTTCATTGATTTATTGTTCGAGCGTGAGCTGATATTAAATCATATATTAATTTTCATTACGAGTTATTTATTTTTTTCAGGTGGCAGCCAGTTGGATTGCCAAATGAAATCCGGGAAACTTTTTCCATGGAGTGCGTTGCCGGAAAATCCGAACGACAATATGTCATAAACTCCGGTAAATGCTCTGACCACTGTGAATATAGCTCCTTCAGGAATACCGACAATCAACCCAAAAAAAGGAATTTCTTTGTTGTCGTAAACTGTGCAACGTGGAATTTCCAGCCAGCAGGTGGAGATATTGGCGATTCCGCGTCCGAGGCAATAAACAGGATTCGGAGAATCCTCCGCTTCTGTTTTGACTGCGACTGGCGCTTGAGATTTAGGTTGTGCAGTCGGAGTTGCCGTTGGTTGAACTGGAGGCGTAATTGTTTTGGGTTGAATGTTTTCCGTTCCGGTGACCGGTTGAACAATTTTTTCCTGAGCAAAGATAGCGGAGGAGAAGAAGATTCCGGATATTGTTGCGATTGAGATGACGAGTTTTTTCATTTTATCCTCAATTTTTTTAATGGTTAAAGTAATTTTTTTTTTTCGATAAAAGCAATATAATTAGTTCTTTTAATTATTCAAATATAGACTTTGAAATGCATAAGGGCATATCAGCCGAGTGATTTCCAGAACGCGTCTTCGACTGAAATGTCGCTGCTAGACTCATACGTTCTGCCGTCAATGAGTTTAATGTTAGCGCGGCGGGGAATCGTGCCGCGTTCAATTTTTTCTACTCTGAGCGTAACTGGCAAGTCTATTTTGGGCGGTTTGATTTTCTGTATTTTGCTGATTGCTTCAAGGGTTTTTCTTTCGATCAGTTCATGGGCGGTTTTGGCAGAAAGCATTATCGTTGACTGGCAGGA
>JBAYVM010000201.1:0-5850 GCA_041674645.1 Victivallaceae bacterium
CCAAGACTAGTCCAAGTATATAAAGCAACCGGCGTTCCTTCGCTTGATGGAAGGTTGTCTTATCTTTTAAATATACAAAAGGAACAGCCTTCTGGAGAGAACATGACGAGTCAAGCTAGTATTAATACTGCGTCCAGCATTAAAAAGAGTAATATTGGCAGACTTAATATTCTTGATAAATTTGTCGATTTGCAATGGATTAAGAATTTTTTGCAAAGTATTTCTAGTGGTTCTTATGAAATTTATTTGATTTTTGGAGCAATTGGTTTACTCGTAATCGCAATTCGACACAGTTTTGTAATTGAAATGATTGCGCCACTGGCTATAGTTTTATACAGCTTACCTCTTCTATTTGTAACTGCAGTAAGTCAACGCTATTTTTCAGGCAATGTACTTCTTTTAATGCCATTTACACTGACAGGATTTATCTTCATTTACGAGCTTACAAAAAAATATAAAATTGAAAAAATATCAATCGTTATTTTTTGTTTTATCCTGTTGTTGCAAATAAGAAATGGATTAGACCAAGCGTTTTCAAGAGGGGATGCTTATTACAGACTTACCGGACAATGGATTTATGCTCATAAAAGTAATTTCGCAATTAACCATGCTCCTTTTAGGCTAGTTTCGGATATGCCGCAGTTTTGTTACTGGGCAGAAACCGAAGGCATTAATTTAGGTTGTTTATCTGGAGATGACATTGCAATTCCTTCAAAGGATGATATTGAAAAGTTTCACATTTCAGCTATCATTGTGAGTAATAGAAATAAAAAAGTGTTAAAAATACTGAAAGAATGTTATTATCTCAAGGGAATCGAACATCCCAACCAAGCTAAAGCAAGTATTTTTGTTCTTTTAAAATGATTAATTACATATTGCACGAAACTCGGCAAAAGTAGCCTTGGTTATTGGTTTCAGTGGTGCATTGCCCAATCTCATGACGCACAAATGATAGTAAATATGATTGTGATTATATTGCATTTATGATTAGGATATTTGCTCTTTTGTCCAGACAAATAGAGTTTTCAAACTGTCAGGTTATTTGATTCGCAACTTGAAAACCTATTTGCTTGTAGTAGTATAAGTTTTTGCTTTTCGGCGGGTTTGTAAGGCACAGCAAATAGGACGAGCAGGAACAGTTTTGTATTTTACGGAATAATATTAATGCTCTTCAATTCATATATATTTATTTTTTGTTTTCTACCGGTAACGCTGGGGTTATTTTATCTGTTTGGAGCCCGCATTCGGCATCAGCCGGCGATTACATTGCTTATTGCCGCGTCTTTGTTTTACTATGCCTGGTGGAATCCGCCTTATCTGTTATTGTTGTTGTTTTCAATTTTTTTCAACTATATACTTGGTGCGCTGATTTCGGCGGAACGTAAGCAGTTGCAGAAAAAAATATTGCTCATTGCCGGTTCCGCGCTAAATCTTGGCTTGCTAATATATTTTAAATACACTTGCTTTATTTTGGAAAATGTTAATTTGGTTTTTGACACTAGTTGGAGTGCCGGGAATATTTTTCTGCCTTTGGGAATTTCATTTTACACTTTTCAACAAATGGCTTATCTGGTGGATGCCTACGAGGGTAAGACAAAAGAGTATAATTTCTCGCATTATTGTTTGTTTGTAACATTTTTTCCGCAGCTTATTGCTGGTCCGATTGTTCACCATCACGAAATGCTTAAACAGTTTGCGCGGAAAAATATTTATGCTTTCGATTCCAAGCGTTTTGCCATGGGTGTTACTATTTTTGCCATCGGGTTATTTAAAAAGGTTGTCATCGCTGATAATCTTTCAAAATTAGCCGGGGAAATTTTTAGTTACGCTTCAGCTTCAGGTTCAGTTACTTTTCTTGAAGCGTGGGTTGGGGTACTTGCTTATACTTTTCAATTATATTTCGATTTTTCCGGCTATTCGGATATGGCCATCGGCTTGGGTAATCTGTTCAATATCAGATTACCGCTTAATTTTAATTCTCCTTACCAAAGCGTTAATATTGTCGAATTCTGGCGGCGGTGGCACATGACACTGTCGCGCTTTTTGCGTGATTATGTCTATATCCCGCTCGGCGGCAACCGGAAAGGGAAATTTAGAAGATACTTCAATTTACTGTTAACGATGTTTCTTGGAGGATTGTGGCATGGTGCTGGCTGGACATTTGTATTGTGGGGAGTATTGCATGGTTTGTATCTGATTATCAACCACGGCTGGATTACGTTCAGAAAAAAAATTGGATGGCCGTCTAAAAACAGTGCTTTCGGCAATTTTTGTGCTGGTACGGTCACTTTTCTAGCGGTAGTTGTTGGTTGGGTGTTTTTCCGTTCAAACAATTTTGAAACCGCCATCCGAATTTTAAAAGGCATGGTCGGATTAAACGGTGTTTATCTGCCGGATAAACTTGAACACAGTATGGGATTTCTCAGCAAGGCTGGCATAGGTTTCCGTGACCTAGTTATTTCGTCGAACAGTTTTGGTTGGATTGGGGGGATGGCACTGGTGGTATTTCTCTGCCCCAATTCGATTCAACTGTTCAGGCGGCATCATCCGACAACCGATTCGTCTATTTTGCCACGGCTTAACGGTTACTGGAAATATTTTGCTTGGAATACTGCGTGGTATTGGATATTGGTTTTTATCGTTATATCTTTAATTTCACTATTTAGCCTGTCGCAGGTAAGCGAATTTCTTTATTTTCAATTTTAAGGATTATGTAAATGAACAACTCTTATAAAAAATATCTGGTGATGTCAGCTGCGATAATCGGTGGACTCTATCTGGCTTGTGGTTTGTTCAATTACTTGGTCGATCCTTACTGTATATATCGTACGGGAAAATATAAGCCCGGCGAACAGGTATTTACTCCGTCTTCGCGTATGTCGAAACCTTATTGGGTAAAGGCATTTAAACCGGACAGTTTGCTTCTCGGGTCTTCGCGCACTGACATAGGACTTGACCCGCAACATTCAGCCTGGGGCGAAGGCAGGGTTTTAAATTTAGCCTTGAAGGGAGCTCTGCCGTATGAATTAATGCGCTCAATGGAACATGCAGTAATGGTTAGAACCCCGAAGCGTGTATTGTTATGCGTTGACTTTTTCATGATGGATAAAACTTCAGCATTGCCTGCCAGTTTTAGTGAGGGGAGAATGAGTTCAACCGGTTTTAACGCGGATGATATTGCTTCCACTTTGTTGTCATTGACCGCATTGGAAGAAAGTCTAAAAAAACTGGCGGGCGGTGAACGAGATATGACCATAGACGGGATGGCATGTAGAGAAAACGAGCGAGAAAGGATTTTGAAGAAAGGCGGTTATCGCAAAGGCTTTATCAAAACAGAAAACTCCTATGTACAAAATCACTGGCGCCCGGGAGCTCCAAACAAGTTTAATTTATCTAAGCCAGGTGAGCGCTCATTCGAATCAATCCGGCGAATGATTGAGCAGGCCTGTAAAGAAAAAATAAAATTAACGATTGTCATTTCACCGGTTCATTCCAGATTATTGATGACCATTTATTTGTGTGATTTATGGCCGCAATTTCAGCAATTTAAACGTAACCTGTTGGAAATTAATCAAACTGAAACAGCAAAATACGGGTTAAAGCCATTCCCACTATGGGATTTTGCCGCACCCAGTTTTTATAATAACGAACCTGTTCCTGCTGAAGGGGATTATCAAACAACCATGTCATTTTACTGGGAATGTTCACATTACACCCCAGATTTGGGCAATCTCATGCTCGATTTAGTGCTGAATGGAAAAAGCAACCGTTTGAAATATCCTTTCGGAACAAGACTTGACTTGGGAAATATAAATCAAATACTGGATTCGCAGGAAAAAATGTTAAAAGATTACATCAGTGAGCATCCCGATGCCGACGCTGAAATAGAAGCCATAATCGCCAATTATCAAACTACTCTTGATAAATAACAGGATTAACAATATGTCATATAAACTGTCGTCATCTGTGAATATCAGTTACTGTGTGGATACTAACTCAAAATGTTATACTTATGCGTTGCGCGAACTGAAAAGACTGCTGGAACAACTTGGGTTTTGCGTGGCGACAACTGGAGATTTGCAATCGACATTTCCCGCGCTGATAATCGAAAATGGACTCTTGCCGGAAAAACTGGCGGATGAAATCGGGGAAACTGACGGCTATTCCATTCATGTCACCAATAGCGGCATAAGCATTTCCGGGGCTTTGCCAAAGGGCGTTTTGAACGGAGTATATGACCTGGCGGAACAGTTGGGTTATTTATTTTTAATGCCGGGCAACGCCGGGGAATGGGCTCCTGAAACAATAAAAGATTTATCCTGCGGCAATGTGGTTAAAATTCCCCGCTTCCCGTTTCGCGGCGTATTCTGGGAAAAACGTTGCGAAGATTATACCGTTGAAGAATGGTTGCGTTTTTACGCAAAACTTAAGTTTAATGCTTTGGCTTACGACGATTTTAACTGTCTTGAATTGACGGAAGAGCTTGGCTTGCGATTTGAAATTGGCGGGCACGGGCTGTCAAAACTGTTACCGCGAACGCTGTTTGACACTGACCCGGCGATGTTCAGAATGTTTCAGCCGGAAGATTTTCGCGGAAAAAGAACAAATGATTCTAACTTTTGTGTTAACAATCCATCATCCAGAAAAGTGGTGAAAGATAATTTCCGGCAGAAACTTCGTGAAGCTGCCGGTTGTCATGCGTTGCATGCCTGGGCGGACGACCTTCCGGCGGGGGGCTGGTGTCTTTGTCCGTCCTGCCGGGCGTTTACTCCGGAAGACCAGGCGATGTTGTCCATGCGCATTCTGGCGGAAACCGCTTGCGAGGAATTGTCGAACATCCGGATTCCATTTTTGGCTTATCACGACACACTGTTTCCGGGAAATCAGATTGATGCTCCTGATGAATGTTTTCTGTTGTACGCGCCGCGTGAGCGATGTTACGCACATGCTCTGGACGATGCAGACTGCAAGCGAAACCGGTGGTATTTGGATGCCTTAAAGCAATGGATGAAAAAGTTCAAAAATACCGACGATGCGCACGTTTTTGAATATTATTTCGATCAGATATTATTTCGCGGCATGTATCCGTTTCTGCCTGAAACTATAATTAATGATACCGCAGTGTATTTGAAAAACGGCATTGAATGTTTTCTTTCTCTGCAAGTGGCGGGGCCGACATTGGCGCCGGAATACAATATGTTGGTTTTCTCTCAAGTTAACTGGGATGAGCATCTGACGGCAGACAGGTTTATCAGCAAAATCGCTGACAAATTGAGTTCGGTTTTTGCCGGGGCATGGAAGCAGTTCCTTAAAGCCAGGGCGGAAGTGTTCAGCAATGTGATGCAGTTTTGTGAACATGATACTGAAATTTATCTTGATTATCGCTGGCTGCCGGAAACCACTAATCCTTTCGGCAAAAAAATGACGCAAGTGTACCGGGAAAATTCAATTCTGCTGCATAATGCCGCCGCCAATCTGGCTGCTGAGATAAACACCGGCTGGCCGGAACGCTTACGGCAACTGGCAGAAAAAGAGATTAAACGCGCTAACTTCGAGGCGGAAGAATTGAAAGTCATGGCTTGTCAACAAGCTGCGCTTAATCATTTTGCCGCGTTTCTCAACGGTGGAACCGCGGATGATATTCAACGTGGAATAGAATTATTGATAGAAGCCATCGCCGGATTTAAACTCGTCGCGGATAAAGCTATGGAATTTGGATTGACGGAAGATGCGTGGTATTTAAAAAACATCAATAAATGGTTGTCAGGTGAATTTGAACGGAAAATCGCCAATTACCGGGGATTCCTGGAATAGGTCAATTTTTCTTAGTAAATATCCGGCATAGCGTCA
>JBAYVM010000202.1:0-5822 GCA_041674645.1 Victivallaceae bacterium
AAACTGCTGGAACTGCAAAAGTAAAGTTATTTCTTCAAAGGGGCGTAATGATTCATTCCGGTCGGACATTTGTCGGAATAAAAACCTTTTCCGGCTGGACAAAAGGGCAAATACAGATTAATTTTATGCCGTATTTACATAAAAATTAACATAATCACAGGAGGTTCAGAGTGCATACAATTGTAATTATTAATCCAGGTCATTTTCATGCCGGACTGGTGTTGCGGGAAACTCATCCCCAGTTGAGCAAAGACGTTTATATTTATTCCGAAGCCGGTCAGGATTTGGATAGTTACATGCGGTTAGTGGAGTCGTTTAACAACCGCTCCGAAAATCCGACCGACTGGAAATTCCATGTTTACGCCGCCCCCGACTTTATGGAAAAAGCGGTTGCGGAAAAGAAAGGCGACATTGCGATTCTCGCCGGAAAAAACAACCAGAAAATTTATTACATTGAAAAATTGCACAATGCCGGATTTAAAGTGTTGAGCGACAAGCCGCTCACCATTAACGATGACGGCGTTAAGGTATTGGAACGCGTGTTGAGTACCGAGCCGGTCGTCATGGATATCATGACTGAACGCCATGAAATTACCTCGCTGATTCAGAAAGATTTAATTAAAGACCTGGACGTTTTTGGTAAATTCAGAGTGACTGAAGGCGAACCGACAATCGTGAAAGAAAGCATCCATCACCTGTACAAAACTGTTAATGGCGCACCGCTCGTCCGCCCGCCATGGTATTTTGATGTGAACGTTCAAGGCGAAGGCATTGTTGACGTTACTACTCATCTGGCCGACCTGGCGCAGTGGATGTTGTTTCCCGGAGACAGCATTAATTTTACTAAAGATATTCAATTGCAGATGGCAAAACATTGGACTACGGATATTCCGCTGGATAAATTTCATCTTGTCACCAAAAAAGACGCATTCCCGGAATCCGTTGCCGACAGCGTAAAAGACAATGTTCTAAAGTTGCTCTGCAACGGTGAGTTTATCTACAAGATTAAAGGCATTCCGGTAAAACTGGTGGTTATCTGGAATCTCCAGGCTGCTCCAGGTGGTGGCGACACCCATTTCTCGGTAATGAAAGGTTCCAAATCCGACCTGATTATTGAACAAGGTCCGGAAACCGGCTTCAAGCCGGAATTGTATGTCAAACCGCATTTCTGCATGGACGCGATGGAAGCCGATTTGAAGGCGGCGATTGCCAGCCAGGGACGCAAAGACGTTACCGTAGTGCGCGAAGATGATTGCTTCCGGATTGATATTCCGGCGAAATACCGGACCACTCACGAGGAACATTTTGCCGAAGTGCGAAATGATTTTCTGGAAATGTTGGACACCGGAAAGGTTCCGGCTGATCTAAAATCCAATCTTCTAGCTAAATATTCTCTGCTCGCCGCTGCCCGGGGTAAAGCCGCAAGCTGAAAAAGCGTTAGGCGTTAAGACTGATTTTGTTCCGTCGAAACCTCTTGATTAACGCCAGGTTTAGACCTAACCTGGCGTTTTTTGTGAACAGGAATGGTGTAGCCGCGTCCGTCTCGGACGCAATGTTTTTCGGCCATGAATCGCACGAAAAACATGCCATGACATGAAAAGAATGAATTGGGTTAACCGCTAACCTGCACTGACAAAACACTAACGAAGAGTGCTGATGATTTATTTTACGCTGTAAAATCTAATCGTCAGCGCCGATTGTTAACTTGATTAGTAATTAATTGGCGACAGGGTTGAAAATTGTATGAGCAAACTGTACAATAGTTATTGGAAATAAACGAGTTAATTATTTGAGGCAGTTGATAAAAGATTCAGAGTTCCAGACAAATGTAAAGGTTATTTCTGGACGGCTCCTAAGTGAAAGTTAAGTTTTGCAATTGACTTATTTTTTAATTCTCTGGAGGTGTACTTTGCATAAAAATAAAGCTGGAGAGTCCAATGTGGTTCTGCTGCAGAAGCAACTGGATGAATTGCGCAAAGAATGCAAACAACTTACAGATGAAAATAAAGTTTTTTGTTCATTCTTCAATTTCACCGGCGAGGCGGTTATTGCCGTCGACGGCGTTGGCAGAATCTCCGGTTTGAACCCCGCCGCTTGTATTTTGACTGGCTTGCAGCTAACAGATGCCATCGGGAAAACGATTGAAAAAGTTTTACCGGATATTGAACAATACTGGACTGAAATCTACGATATGGTTGAACTCAGTAAGCAGCCGGTAAGGGTAAAAAAATATTTCAAAGAGCTTAAACGGTGGTATGACATTTGTGCATATTCTGCAACTCCCGGTGGCTTGACCGTTATTCTTAAAGACATAACCACATTGTTTGAACTGGAGCATGAATTGCGTGAGGCTCACAATAAAACGGAAGTTGCGAATGTGGCAAAAGCTGAGTTTTTGGCCGCGATGTCCCATGAGATTAGAACTTCGCTCAGTGGAATTATCGGCTTTAGCGGGATTCTTGATGAAACGTTGAAAACTAAGGGTCTTGGCAAAGATACGGATGTGCAGGAATATCTGCGGATAATCGGGCAGTGTGGGAATTCCCTGCTGGGAACGATTAACGACATACTCGAACTTTCGCTCATCGAATCGGAGCATTTTAACGAGATTAACGAAGAGTTTTTTCCCGCAAAAGTTATTGAAGAAACGATTGCCCCGCTAAAATATAAAGCCGGATGTAAAAATATCCGGTTGCAAGTAACGATGGACACTCTGCCGGTCAGAGTAAACGGCGACCGCGACCGTCTTGGTCAGGTGTTGTTTAATATTATTGAAAATGCGATAAAATTCACCCGTAAAGGCAGCGTGGAGGTCAATGTCGCATTTTCTGAAAATAAACTGCTTGTTGAGGTAAGAGATACCGGCATTGGCATACCGGCGGATAAACTGAAAAATGTCTTATTGCCGTTTTATCAGGTTGAACCTTCTGCCGGGCATCGGCAGGAAGGCATCGGTCTCGGATTGGCAATTGTCTCCACACTTCTCGAAAAACTCAAAGGCTCCATATCCATAAAGAGTGATTTGCATCTTGGAACAACCGTTTCAGTTATTTTTCCTGCCACTCAGGTTAACCCGGAAATTAATAAAATTCCAGCAACGACTAAAGATTTGAAAAATGTCCTGCTCGGAATTAAAATTATTGCTGTCGAAGATGACCCGGTAACCATTAAATACATTGAAAAAGTTCTGGAATATTCCGGCGCTGAATATTATCTGGCCAATTCTTTTTGCGCCATGTGCGATGTTTGTGACTCAGGAATAAAACCTGATGTCGTTCTGATGGATATTGCTCTCCCCGACGCTGACGGCTTCCACTGCGTGGAGTGGCTGAAAGATAAATTCTTCGGTTGCAATGTTAAATATATTGCCCAGACCGCCCATGTTTTAACGCAGTATTCCGATAGATGCCAGGAAGCTGGATTCCATGATTTTATCGGCAAGCCATACATGAAAGACGATTTGATAAAAATTATTATCAAAAATCTCTGATGTTTTACAATGTGCACTTTATGTTTTTCTATCGCCATACCGCATAGAACATGATACGACATGAAATATTTTATAATATATTTATTGCTTAGCGATTCAGCAGTTTTTGCATATCGCCGATGAAGACCCGGCGGGTGTCATTGATAAATGCATTAAATGTAATATAACGCCAGGTTGGATCCCAGGCCGGATGCGGATCAATTCGCAGTACGCCATCTGTTGATAAGGGTTTGGTGTTGATACGGACGATGTTTTTTTCAGTTCCATTTTCAAGATCAACCCAGCGCAGAGGGATTGTGCCATCACCGAATGCGATATTTTCCCAGACGTAGGTGTCGGTTAATATATGTTTTTCATCCGGAGTGACTGTAGGATGCCCGGAGCCTTGCGTTTTGTTAAGCATTTTTTTAAGCCCGGTACCATTGGCATTAACCTGCACAAATCGCAGGCAGTCTCCATCGATGTTCAGGTTCATGGATATTTTTTCTCCATCAGGGAACCAGGTTGCATGATGACCGGGTTTTTTCCATTGTTCAGGCCCGACAGCGTTGTAAATGGTATTTTGTTTGATATAACCTTTGTCATCTATTTCTACTGTAACCCAGGCAAAACGCACTGCCAGCCGGTCAATTTTGAACATATTCCACAACGGTTTGTCAGTGGCCTGAAACCAGCGCAAGCTGAGCATTAACTTGTTGCTTTGCGGATTGAATTTGCTGTGGAATCCATATATTTCACAACATTCAGGATTTTCAATCTGAATTTCAGGAGTTGCTTTTTTCAGCATGTCACTTATGGAGATTAGCAGACGTTTTTCCCCAGTCGTGGTATCAGTGATATAGAATCCATCGTCAGTTGCGGGGCCAACATTGCGTCGCACAAACTCATCAGGAATCTGAACTCCGTAACCTGGCTGGGTTATACGCATTGTGGTCAGGTTTGATGAAATCAGCCATTTCCCATCTGCCGAGGCATGGTAAACCGTCCCGCCCATTTTTTGGCGTTCACCGGTAAGTGGATTTAGTTTCCAGGCAAAAGGCTGCCAGGTAGCAGTATCAACATCATTGAAGAACAGTTCATTATCTGACGCTCCCCAGTTGATATTTGCGCCCATTTGCGGTTCCCAGCCGCAGGAGGTTGCAACGACCTGATTTTTGCCTGTTTCAAGATTGATGATACAGATATTGCCAGAATCTCCGGGTTGAGGCTGTTTATCTTCGAACGGCATTTGAAATACCGCCAGATAGCGCCCGGACGGACTGATTGGGGATGTATCGAAAAAGCGGTGAATACATCCCGGACGGTCAGGGGTAACACACCACACAGGGATTATTGGATCAAAATCCAGATACTTCGGAAAATGTTTAAGTTTCATGTTTTGGCTAGTTCTCATTTTTTAACGGGTAAGGTTTAATGATTTTTCCAACGGGATATACTTATTCAGTCCAGCCTTCGCGAGTTACTGATCTGCTTTTTCTTCTTTACCCCAATGTTCAGGGTGAATCAACAGGATGACTCTGGCTCCCGGCTTTAAAGAGGCAAGGTATTTGATCACGTCATCCAGAGATTTATCTTTGAATTTGCCGCCGACATCGCCAAGGTAAACATTGCGTTTCAATAAATACGCCTCATAATCAATGCCAAAGTCGTTGGTTTTGTATTCGCCGTAAGGATAGCTTACGCCGTTTACAATACAGGTTCCATTTTTGCCGAACTCCGAATAAATCCACATTTCATTCAGCTTGCGCCGGATAGTTGTGCCGGAGCCGTGGGCGGCTGAGCCGGTTACCGGAATGCCGAGATTTTTATAGTATTTGACCTCTTCATTCATAAAAGCCCGCGGGGCAAACTGATAATCCCACATCAGGTTAAAAAGATCGCGATGTATGCCAATTTCAAATCCCATGGCGTATAATTTTTTAGCCAAGTCGTCCACCGCGCTATTTCTAATCATGACGCCATTTTCCACTTTACCGTAATACTTTGCGGAGTGGAGCAAATAGTAGGTTGATCTGATGCCAGCCGATTTCTCAATTTCGGCCATTTTTAGTGCTTTCAAAACATGCGAGTCGCTGTCATGCCGCAAGCCAATTACCACTTTTCCGGTTGAATTGTCTGATTTGAAGTCAGCGAGCGGCAGAACCAGGTATTGCGGCTTGGATAACTCAGCAAGCAGCTTGCGGTATTCTGTCCAGGTGAAAGTTCCGTTGTATGGTTTGTCGTCGGCTTCAATCTGTTCTATAGTTTTCGATTTGTCCGGCGCGCCGAAAAAGCCATTAGTTTTTAGTTTTGCCGATTTGCTGTCGGCGTGCAGGATTGCCGTACTCAGCGC
>JBAYVM010000203.1:0-5795 GCA_041674645.1 Victivallaceae bacterium
CCCAGTCGTCAATTGAATTTATTAAAGACCGCAATTTAGGATCTGCGGTTTTTGCTCTTGAGGGCTGAAAATATTGTCCTACGCGCTTTCGGAGATTTGATGCTTTGCCGATATAAATAACTTTCCCGAAACGGTCCCGGAAAATATACACTCCGGGACCCGGAGGCACATCGCCGGGATGAAAAGTATTTTTATGATCAGACATTTTTCTCCATCATGCGGAAATTACTTTTTCCCCGGCAATTCATAGTGCCCCTGTTCGTACAGGCAATTCAACGCCACTGCCGGACCGGCATAAGAACCGATTTCATTGCGCAGTTCGCAGGGGACAATCTGGCAGGCTTCACGGGTTTCCTGCCAGGAAAATTGCGGTAAATATTTAAGAATAGGGTCAATATAAATATTACCAACGGCCCAGGCCAAAGTTCCCAGAATAATTTTTTCCGGATTCAAGGTATTAAGAATAATTCCGAAAGCCTGCGCATTCCGGAAGCTCATTTCGTCCCAAAGTTTTATGGCATAATCATTTTTAGCGATAAAGGCCTTTTCCAACGCGAGCATATCAATGTCTTCCAGCTTTCCGCCGGCAAACTGGACAATCGGATGTTCAGGCTGGCTGGCAAGCTCCCGCTGCATGCGCTGAGCGAGCGCTCGTCCGCCGCAATAGGCTTCATAACAGCCAAGCAAACCGCAATTGCATTTTATGCCGCCCGGTTCAAGAACTGCATGTCCAATTTCTCCGGCATAATAACTTTTTCCCTGCACCAAATGTCCGTTAGTGATAATGCCGCCGCCAATACCGGTGCTCATGGTCAGGTAAACGATGTTTTTACAACCTTTTCCAGCCCCGAAAAACCATTCTGCCAACACTCCGGCATTAGCGTCATTTTCAAAAAAAGCTTCTATCTCAAGTTCTTCTGAAAGATATTCTTTGATATGCACGTTACGCCAGAATTTGTTGTTGGGGGGCGCAACAATAATACCGTTGGGAATATCTGCAGGTGACGGCGAGGCGATACCGATGGCTTTCACCTGGCGGCATGTCAGACCGGCTTCTTTTATCAACAGTTTTCCGGTTTCGACCAGCTCCGGCAAAATTTTTTCTGGTTTAGTGTCTTTGTTTTCTATCCGGGCTTTGCCGAGAATTCTGCCATCGCTGAGAATCAGGCTGGCTGCTATTTTAGTACCTCCGATATCGTACCCAAGCACCGGGAATATTTCGCTCATCTTTTTTGTCCTTTTTTATTTTAAAAATAAGTTTTTTTAAGTATTTATAATTCGATAATTGAATATAATCTGCTATGTTAAATTAATAAAGCGACGAAAAAAAAATATCTCAGGAGGATCGCTGAATGATTTTAAATTTTTGCCCTGTATTTGCCGCGGCTGGCGCATATTATGCATTTGAACAAAGTGACTTGCCGGGAAAGACGATTGTTGTATTATTGTTTTTCGGGTCTATTCTGACTTGGACCATTATGTTAGAGAAAGGAATGTCCCTTTTTCGTGCCAAAAAAGCATCTGAATTGTTCATTAAACTCTTCCGGGAGAGAACGTCAACTGTTGCTCTGTTCCGTGAAGCGCAGAGAGATCCCAGCCCAATCGCCAAAATTTATGTCAGCGCCGTAGAAAAATTGCTTGATTTTTATTCAATTTCTCCTGAGCAGACAAGCATTCCGGGCATTAGCGCAAATCAAAATAAAAAGCTGACTACTGCTCAGATAGAGGCGTTGAGAACGGTATTGGAAAGAGAAGTTTCCGACCAGATTTTAGTACTTGAGGAACGGATTGGATTATTGGCCACAGCAGTCAGCGTCAGCCCGTTTTTCGGATTGTTCGGTACTGTTTGGGGGATTATGATTGCGTTTTGCGGACTAGCCTCACAGGGGCGGGCTGAAATTTCCGCGCTTGCGCCGGGCGTCAGCGGAGCGCTACTGACAACGGTAGTTGGTTTGCTGGTGGCAATTCCGTCGCTGATAGGATATAACTTGCTGACCTTGAATATTCGCAAAATAACCGTGTATATGGATAATTTTGCTGAAGAGTTTATTGCCAGAATCAAGCTGGAACAGCTTGATGCGGAAGAACAAGGTTAAGCTCCGGAGCTGATTATGAGCAGAAAAAAACACCGTTCTCAACTGGATGCGATAGATGAAATCAACATGACACCGCTGATTGACTTGACGTTTCTTCTGCTGATTATTTTCATGATTACCGCGCCATTACTTGAATTTGGGGTCAACGTGTCTCCTCCGGAAATGAATGCCGACAAATTGCCGGACGAAAACAGCAAAGTCGTCAATATTGATAAAAACGGACAAATATTTTTTGATAAAATTCTTATGAGTCGGGATGAATTGCTCGACACGCTCAGGCAGTTGAAGCAAACATCTCCGAAAGCGGTTTTATTGCTCAGGTCAGATGGCGAAAGACCGTATAAAGATGTGATAGACTTAATGAAAACAATAAAAAACTCGGGATTCTCAAATATTTCCCTCGTAACCTCTTCCGAAGGAAATGAATAGTATTAACAGCCAACCGAATAATGCTCCGGCGGAACTGGTTTCCGGGAAAACTCGTAAAAAAATTTTCCGGGGAGTGGTTATTACTCATATTATTGTCATTGCCGGTCCGCTTCTTCTGCTGGCTATCGCCGAATGGTTTAAACCGGTGAAACCCAAAGTAATTCAAGTTTCTTTGTACACGCCTCCGTCTGATCAGCCATCAAACGCGCAAAAAAATTCTTCTCCGCCTCCGCCCGAGCCGGAAACCGCAAAAGTCGAAACGAAAAAGCAGCCCGAGCCGGAACCGACTCCAGAACCGGAGCCGGAAAAGCCTAAACTTAAACCCAAACCCAAGCTGAAACCCAAGCCGGAAAAGCCCAAAAAGGTGGAGCCCAAAAAGGTAGTGCCCAAAAAAATTGAAAAGCCAAAGCCAATAAAGAGACCGCCGCTGAAGCCGACAGAAATAAAAGTTACGAAAAAAATTGTTGACAAAAGGCCGTCAAAACCGGAAAAAACATTTATTCCATTGAGCAAAGATGAACTGACTCAGCAAATAATGAAAGGCATGCCTTCTAAAATTAGAATGCAAGGAACCGTTTCAAACTATGAAATGCAATATACTGACCAGGTTGGAGCATATATCAAAAAACTGTGGGAAACTCCGCCCAAAAATGTTTTAGGCAACCAGAAGCCGGAAGTAACAATTTTTTTGAGTATTGGCGCTGATGGCAGAATTATTTATTCCCGTATCGTGAGTGTTTCCGGTGTTCCGGTAATGGACAACTCCGTCAGGAAGTTACTGGAGCAGTTGAAAAGCGTTCCCGCGCCGCAGAACGGACCAATAACGCTGACGTTGATAATGGAAATCTCTGACGAAGATTAAACTCAGGCAAACGGGGAAATATATTTTATTGCTTCCGGAATCAAATCCGGCAAATCATCTGCAATTGTTCCGCGATTTCCATATTTACTCAATTCTCCAGCCAGTCCGTGAATATAGACGGCGGTTGCAACCGCTTCAAAAATGTCTTCGCGATTAATAACACAAGCTCCTATCAGTCCGCTCAGGCAGTCTCCGCTGCCAGCGGTGGCGAGCGCCGGACAGCCGCTGGAATTAACCGTTATTCTGCCGTCAGGTGATGCGGTAACTGTTCTGTGTCCTTTTAAGACAATAGTCGAATCGATGCTTTGGGCCAGTTTGCGAGCTTGCTCAATCCGGCTTGCGCTTCCGCATTCGTCTTCAAGATCAAACGCATTCAACAATCTTTTCATTTCTCCGGGATGTGGCGTAAGGATATTGCTTTCTTTTTCCCGGTAAATTTTGGGTATTTCGGAAATCAGATTTAATGCGTCAGCGTCGAAAACGACGGGTTTTTCCAAAGAGCACAAGAATCTTAAAAACGGGATGGTATCACGGTGCGTACCTATTCCCGGCCCCGCGACGATGACATCGCTTTTTTCAATCAATTGTTCCAGTTCGTTCAAAGACTCCTTGCAGAAATACCCATCGCCGTTGTCCCTCAGACGACTGACAATTAAAGACAATTCAGCAGGAACATATTTGACGGAATCGGGAATTGCGACTCTGACCAAGCCGGCGCCGCCACGAAATGCTGAGCGCGCCGCCAGAAACGGGGCGCCATAATATTCTCTGCTGCCACCGATAACCAGAACTGATCCAACGCTGTTTTTGTGACTATTCATCGGAATTCTCAGAATGTTTTTACTGGCGTCAACTTCCAAAAACAAATCAACCGGTGAATCTATTTCATCAATATATTTTTGTGGAATGCCAATATCAACAAGTTTAATCAATCCACAAACCTCTGGCCCTTTGCCAGCAACCAATCCAGTTTTCGGCAGGCCGACAGTAACCGTCATATCAGCATTAATGCATTCCTGGCATGTACCAGAATTTCCATCAAGGCCGGATGGAATATCCAGCGAAATGACGGGAAGTGACGACGAATTTACAACGTTAATCCAATTTCTGTAAGGTTCTTTTAAAGCGCCTGTTATGCCGATGCCAAGAAGTGCGTCGATAATAATATCGCCTTTATTAAAGTCGGCCTGAGTAAGATTTTGCTTGACGTGCAATTCAATTTTATCCTGTATCAGGGCAGCATGTTGTGCGGCGTCATTTGTCAATTCGTCTTGATTGCATACAGAATAAATGACGACTTTAACATTAACTCTTGCATAAAGATATCTTGCCACAACATAACCGTCGCCCCCGTTATTTCCTTTTCCTGCCAGCACGACAAAACGTTTTACATGTACTGGATTTATTGCAGCGTCTATAAAGTTCAGAATGGCTTCGCCGACACCGAAACCGGCTCTTTCCATCAGAACAACTCCGGGAGTCTGGAATTCATTGATGGTTCTGGCATCCAATGTTCTCATTTGCTCAACGCTTACCGTTTTCATTTTTTCCCTCCGTCCGTCAAATTATATTGAAACAGATTGCAAAATCAGGATTACGCTTCATTGGGTTAATAATATGAATACACCGGCAAACCTGTCCAGTCAAGTATTATCCTGACAGCCAAAGCAAATTCAGGAGAATCATAGCGGGTCATTAAACTCAATCATTCAGGCCGCAACGATTATTTGCAAAACCAGGTTGAAAAAAATAGTTCCACAAAGTAAAGTTATGCTGTTTTACTTTATAAATCAATAACTTTACGGCGGGAAAAAATGAGTGGCGGGAAAAAACTTACAGTTAGCCATTTTCGCAAAATGAAAGAACGCGGCGAAAAAATTGTTGTACTTACCGCGTATGATGCGCCAATGGCGGCGTTGGCATCCATTTGTGGAATTGAAATGTTGCTAGTCGGCGATTCGATGGCCAATACTGTGCTTGGTTACCGTAACACTTTGCCGCTAAAACTTGAACAATCACTGCATCATTGCGCCGCCGTCCGCCGGGGTAGTCCGGAAGCCTTTATTATCGGCGATATGCCGTTCATGTCCTGGCAGGCAGGAATAGAAGACGCGTTAAAAAATGCTGCCCGTTACTTGCAAGATGCCGGTTGCGATGCGATTAAACTGGAAGGCGGCAGGGAAGTGGCGGCGCTGGTTGAACGTTTTGTCAATTGCGGTATTCCGGTCATGGGACACATCGGGTTGCTGCCACAGAAAGTACTTACTTCCGGCGGCTACAAAATTGCCGGCAAAACAGAAGATGATGCTGTCAGGCTGATTGAAGACGCTCAAGCGCTGGAAAAGGCTGGCGCTTTCTGTGTTGTTCTTGAGTGTATTCCGGCGGAGGTTAGCAAGCGCATAACTGCG
>JBAYVM010000204.1:0-5789 GCA_041674645.1 Victivallaceae bacterium
TCGCGTAATTATGCTGTATTAATCAACCGTTTTGAAGCTTCTCAATTCGATTTGGGCAGTGAATGCCCGAATCGCTGGAGTCTGACTCAGCTTGATGCGCCACTGGACGTATATTTAATATTCGGCAATCAACCAGTTGATATTTACGCCAAACTGGTAAAATTATGGGGACACCCGGTGGTTCCTCCATGCTGGAGCTGGGGAACGCTGGTGTCACGCCATCTGCATGACGGGGATTTTTCCGCTCCGGAAGGCATTCGCGAGATGGCGGTGCAGATGGCAAAGCATGACTTGCCCTGGGATGCCGTAATTATTGAAGGCTGGGATACTTTCGATCCGGAAACTTATGGCGCATTGAAAAAAATTACCGCTGAATTGGCGAGTGACCGGAAGAAAGTAATGGTATATGAAGCGTGCGGACGTTTACCGGAGAAATATTGGGCTGCGCAACAGGCGCGTCCAGAATATTTTATCCAAAACCAGGACGGCAGTTGCGAAGTCCAGGAGGCCCCGCACTTCAATCCGCAGGACGCCCCGGACCGTCGTCAAAGTTGTTTTCTGGACGTTACCAATCCGGAAGCGGTGAAATGGTGGCAGGAGCAAGTCTGGCAACCACTGCTTGACATCGGAATCTGCGGGGCAAAAATAGATTTTTGCGAACAGATTCCGGAAGAGGATAATATAATTTTGCATTCCGGAACTTTTCTTAAAGGATTACACCACCGGTATCCGGTACAATATAACCTTATGATGTCGCAGCTTTTCAGTAAATTTGCGACTGAAGGCGGATTATGCTGGAGCCGCGGCGGCAGCATCGGAGCTCATTTATATCCGTTTGTCTGGTGCGGCGATCAACTCCGGGAATTCCATTTTCTGAAGGCTGTGCTGTCGGCAATCCTTAGTTCCGGGATTTCCGGAGTCCCGTTCATGGGACATGACCTTGCCGGCTATATTCCGGCGAACAACGGCGATAACGAGGCGGAAGTATTCATTCGCGGTGTGGAATTCAGTTGTTTTACCGCCACCATGTCCACTCATGGCACGGTAACCAAGCCTTATGATTTTCCGGCGCCTTATGTCGATATTTACCGTTACTATTCGAAGATTCGTTATTTGCTACGGCCATATTTAATAGAACAAGCTGAAATCTGCTCGCAAACTGGATTACCATTAGTGCGGCATCTGTTCCTGCATTATCCTGATGACCGGGATTTCCTGAATTGCGAGGATCAGTATTTGTTCGGCGAGGATATTTTGGTTGCGCCAGTTTTGAATGACAGCCGTATTCGTGATGTAATTTTACCACCCGGAAAATGGTACGGGTTGTTTGATAACCAAACATATCAGGGAAAGACTGAGTTGAAAAATTACCTAGTTCCTTTAAATACTATACCTGTATTCATCACCGCAGAACCGAAATCAAAGGTGGTCGGGGAAATCGTTGCCGAGATTGGACAGTTGCAGATGCCGGATTCAAAAACATAATAGGTTTGTTAGAATATAAAGATAAAAATAACAATCTGATGCTGAATCCTGACGGACACCACATGACTCAAGAACATAGTTGTCAGCGCCGATTTAAAATGTTTCAAATTCGCTGATTTAAGATGCCATTGTTTTGTCTATAAGCAATACTCCCTTGTTCCTGGCGTCGCAATTGCAGCAAGGAGTTAAGCGGGTTTTCAATTGAGTTTCAGCTCAGAGGCAGTTACTCCGGCTATGAAATATTGTCGGCGTCGGGGCGTTCTGATGGTAACTGGTTTGGCCCGCCGGGGTGCGCTGTTTAGCGACCGGAAGCGGTTGGCGCAGTTTCAGATAGGCATGGGTCGCGGGACAACCTTTCAGTTATGTTTTTAGGGATAAATGAAATCGGTGCTGATAGTCCAATCCTCCTGAGGCGGACAAGAGACGCTTCGCGTCAGAAGTATCGGGGAAAAGCCGGTTAACTTGTCTATTTATTGTTATTTTTCGCGGCAAAGCTGAATAAATCTTCCGGTTCGGCAGTGATTTTGGGGGGGGTGCTTTCCGGAGGCGCGACAACAGTTGCCGGCTGATCGAAGCCGAACAGGTCGTATTCTTTGGCAGGTTCAGCGGCGGGCGTTGCCTGAATTGCAACTGACGAATTCAGCCAGTCGTTCAGGCTGATGATTTTAATGTTTTCTTTTCTGGCTTTGTCGAGTTTTCCGCCAGTGGCGGCAGTGTCCGCCGCGACCAGCAACGACAGTTCTTTCGTCACCGCGTCAACCGGTTCGAAACCGCGTTCACGGGCAATATTTTCGTAGTATGAACGTTTTTCCGGCATTTTTCCGGTGAAGCAGATGGTCGGGAGAACCGTATTGCTTTGGCCTTTGGTGGGAGTAACGTTTAACGCGGCGAGGAGTTCGTCCAGGAATTCAGACTGGCTGGTCAACTCACGGCGCAGAGCTTCGGCTCTTTCCGGTCCAATGCCGTTAATGGCGGACAGTTCTTCCACCGACAAGCTTCGCAATTCACTAAGCGAGTAAACGGCCAGAATCATTTTGGCGATATTGGGGCCGATGTTCGGGATATTCAATGCCGCCAGCACTTGATAGTCGCTGACATTTCTGGCGTTGGCGATTTCATTCAGCAGGTTATTGGCGGATTTATCTTTGAAACCTTCAAGCTGCATTATGGAATTCAGGTCAAGGTTGAAAATATCTTTCAATGATTTTACATTCAGTTTCTGCATCATCCGGCGAATGTTGGGTTCTCCGAGGCGTTCAATTCCGATATTCCTGACGGCGGCGCAGAGGCGTTGCAATTTGGTCTCAAAGCAATCCGGCGCGTGGCAGCAAAGTTCCGGGCCGCGGCGTTCGAGCACGGTATTGCAGCACGGGCAGTTTTCAATCAGTGCTGACCGGCGGTTTTCACCGGGCAGGGCGCTGACGATATAAGGAATTACGTCGCCGGCGCGTTCGATGATAATGCGGTCGCCAATGTGAATGTCTTTGTCGATAATATTCTGGGCGTTATGCAAGGTGGCGTGAGTTATCGTCACCCCGCCAATTTCCACCGGTTCGACAGTGGCCACCGGGGTCAGGCAGTTTTTGCCGAAGCTCCATTCAACATTGAGCAGCGTGCTTTCGCGGCGGATGCCACTGAATTTGAAGGCGATTTGTCCACGCGGATGGTGAGCGGTGGCGCCCAGGGAATCACAATAAGCGATATCTTTCAGCTTGATTACGATACCGTCCATCGGGTAGGGGAGTTGTTCAATTTCTTCCAGTATTTGTGCCCATTTTGTGGTCAGTTCTGAATATTTAACCTGATAGGAGAACATGTCATAATCCACCAGCGTCAGTTTGGCTTTCTGCGCCAGCATGTCGGAAATATCTTTAAGTCCCATAATGCCGGCAACGGCATTGCGGGAATTTTTGTAAGCGCCGCCGCCTTTCCTGACGATACGGGAATAAAGGTTTTTGAA
Organism: Victivallaceae bacterium; assembly: GCA_041674645.1. Taxonomy (GTDB): domain Bacteria; phylum Verrucomicrobiota; class Lentisphaeria; order Victivallales; family Victivallaceae; genus JBAYVM01. Next base: position 3,446 of record JBAYVM010000204.1, read on the forward strand.
ATCATCGTCCCGGATGACGATTTCGCCTCTGACCGGGCGGTCAACCGGGCCTTGATAGCCGGAAGTTTCCAGTTCCAGCAGGGGAAGTTTGTCGGAGATATTTTCGCCGACTTCGCCGTCGCCGCGCGTGGCGAGAATGTTGTTGGTGTAATTGGCGGAAATTCCGTCGTATTTGGGTTGCAGCAGGAATATTTCGTCCGGAGTGCGGATGTATTTGGCCGCCCAGTCAATGACTTCTTCGAGCGAATACGCTTTGTTGAGGGAGAGCATTGGTTTAGAATGTGTTACTTTGCCGGAACTTTCCACCAGTGGCGCGTTTACGGCGCTGACCAGAACGTGGTCGGGATTGATTTTTTCCAGCGCTCTGATTAATTCATCGTAACGTTCATCGCTGATTTCCGGTTCGCCTTTTTCCCAGTAACAGCGGTTGTGATAGTCAATCAGCTCAACGAGTTCCTGCTCGTTCAGTTTGTCAGCTTGAAAGTTTTTCGAGTCAATCATATCGGTTCCATCAATATTGTGTTTTTAATAAAATTCCGGCTAATAATTCATTTATTTTTCTACCGGAACGACAATTCCGCGCATTATTACGTTTTGGCACAAAGCGAATACCAGGAATGTTGGAATGGCGGCAATCAGCAGAGAAGCGAAGATTACACCCTGGCCGCTTCTCATTTGCAATTGATACAGCCATGGCATGATGGTCCACATTTTTTCATCCTGGCACAACAGTAACGCCATCAGGAAATTGGAGTAGGCGAGTTGAAACGCTTGAAGTGCGATAACGGCGAGAATCGGTTTTGACAGGCTCATGGTAATCTGGAAAAATATTCTGGTTTCACTGGCGCCGTCAATCATTGCGCTTTCATAAAGTTCCGCCGGCAGAGAATCGAAAAATCCTTTAAGCAGGAAAATCGAATAGCCATTGGCCAGCCCGGGTAGAATCAATGCGGCATAAGAGTTAAGCAGGCCAAATTCACGCAAGAGCAAAAAGTTTGGAATCTGCGTTACTATCGGGGGGAATGCCATTGTTAACATCAGCACCAAGAGTATTTTATATCTTGCTGGAGGACGGTAGCGGCTTAACGCATAGGCGGCCATTGGATTGACAATCAGTGCGCAAAAAACTGCCATGCCGCAATAGATTAAGGTGTTCATTATTCCGCGTCCCTGAAGCGCAATAAAATTAACCACCGTAATAAAATTGCGTTTACAGAATTCCCAGCGCAACGCAGTTTTGTGTTCTTGAATGTACTTGTAATGAAAAGCTTTTTGCGGCGGTAAAATATGTAGCCAGTCTTTGTAGTCAGTCTTAAAGTTATCATTAAAATTGTCAATAGTTTTATAGACATTTCGGAGATGATCGCGGAAGTCAAACTCAATACTGTTGATATAGAGCATTTCAACTGGAACTTTGTAGGTTTCTCCTGAAACTGGATCGCTCCAGCCTTGGATGAAGGCCGCAGTGTCGGAAAGTTCACTGCCGAAAAACGGTGTTTGAGCGGCCAGTTTTATTTCTTTATGAGTTTTGTATTTTGTTCCATACAAACGGTTTAGTTCTGAAATGTCCGGGTATTTGGCTTTCAGGAATGACTGATACCGGGGCAGGGCGCGTTGGTCAACCCGAACCCATAACAGGTTAAGTATATCCCGGACAAACTCTTCCCAGTTACGGCGTTCTCCGGCGGTAAGGTTGTTGCGGCAGTAGCGCGGAAAAGTTATTTCGTTCCATGACAGGTAGTTGGTGTTGTTGGTACGGTTGTATTCTTCAATATTTTTGGTATATCTTGCCCGCAGGAAAATAGTTTTATAAAAACCTTCAGGTGAAAAATAGTAGCGTTGATTGACAGGCTGTTTAACTTTGAATTTCCAGTATTCCGGGTTTATTTCCGTTTCAAAATCCGGCATATTGCGTCTCGACAGGAATAAATCACTGTTTTTTCTGAATGAGCTCCAGTTGACGTACTCAGTTTCCATATTAAGATTCATGGTTTCAATATTTCCGTCAAAACGGTCATAAAGTATTTTTTTGAATTTGCGGAAATTTTCCGGCTGGGAATTTCTAGAAATTTTGGAGGCAATAAAAGCAAGTCCATAATAATAAAATGGATAATCTTTTTCTTTTATAAAGCTTTCCCAGTCGCCGATAAGGTTGTTGCTACCGACTGGAGTCTCAGCCTTTTTGAAATCACCATTATGAATACTGTATGTGGTTTGATAGGAAATACTGTCTTCGTTGAAAAATGCTTCAATACTTTTTGCGTACAGCGCATCATTGCTGAGAATAAAACCCGGGATAATGGAATTTTCTGCCGCATCCACCCCGCTTTTTGAACTTCCGGCA
>JBAYVM010000205.1:0-5758 GCA_041674645.1 Victivallaceae bacterium
CAGATAACTTTTTTTATTTTCCGCGCGGGCTGAGCGTCAGAATATTTGTTTGTTCCAAAATAATCATATATCGTTCCGCCTGCCTGATAGACCAGATACGCAGCTTTTGCCGCATCCATTGCGCTGCCACCGCCGATAGCAATTATTTCATCCGGGCGTTCAACTTGCAGAAATTGAATCATTCTTTCCACGGTTTCGGTGTCAGGTTCAGCAGCTATATCGGAAAACCGCGCAATAGATAAATTCAGAAACTTGCACGATGCTAGAAAACGACGCCAGATGCCAGTGGCGTCTGCGGAGTGTCTTCCAGTAAATACAACTATTTTCTTTGCGCCAAGTTTTCGCATCAAGTATTCAAAACTTAAAAATGCATCATTACCGAAAGCGACAGTGGTATCCGGATAACCGTCAAGGATATTTTGATGTATGACCAATTCGTCACCTCGTGTTTAAGATTAATATCATAGAAAATCTAACTCTTGTGGAGTTTTTTGCAACCATTTAAATATTTTCTTTGCCACAGATTAATATACAGCAATAAACTGCCATAATACTAGAAGAATAATATACTTTCAAGCATTAATATATAGTAATCAATAAACTATAACTTACATAAGGACATATAAAAATGACAGGTAAAGAATTAATTTTCAAGGCATTTGCCGGCAAACCGGTTAACCGCATACCATGGGTTCCGTTCTGCGGAATTCATTCAGGAGCTTTGATTGGCAAAAATGCGACGGAATATTTAAAATGTCCGGAAAACATTGTTAACGGGCTTAATAAAGCGATAGAGCTTTATCGTCCGGACGGAATTCCGATTGTTTTTGACCTTCAAATTGAGGCGGAAATTCTTAATTGCAAACTGCACTGGAACGACGACAATCCTCCGGCGGTAATTTCACATCCATTGGCGGAATTAACCGCGAAGTTTGAAGAGTTGAAAATTCCTAAAATTACCGACGGTCGAATTCCAATTATTATTCAAGCGTTAAAAACTCTGCGGGCACAACATCCTGGCCTGGCATTATACGGCTTAATTACCGGTCCGTTTACATTGGCATTGCATTTACTTGGTACAGATATTTTCATGGGAATGTACGACGACCCGGAAAATATAAAACGCATTCTCAATTTCTGTGCTGAAGTTGGTAAAAAGATGAGTCAATATTATATTGAAAACGGTTGTGACATTATTGCTGTAGTTGATCCGATGACCAGTCAGATTGGACCGGAACAGTTCAAAGAATTCTGCACAGAACCAATAACCGCGATATTTGACCATGTACGGGAACTTGGCGCAAAAAGTTCATTCTTCGTTTGCGGGCACGCAGAAAAAAATATTGAAGTTATGTGTGAATGTCGTTGCGACAATATTTCAATTGACGAAAACATTCCGCTGGCATACGTCCGGGATATTTGCCGCGGCAAAGGCATTTCGTTCGGCGGCAATCTTCAATTAACGTCAGTCATGCTGCTTGGAACACCGGAAGAAAATAAGATTAATGCCGTGGAATGCCTGGACATTGGCGGCAATGAAGGTTTTATTCTTGCTCCGGGCTGCGATATTCCTTATGCCGTGCCGCCGGAAAATCTTCAAGCAATCGCAGACGTAGTTCACAACGAATATCAACAGCAAATTGCCAGAGAGCTGGCAAAAACCCATATTGCATCAACTGAAACCATCGACTTGACCAGTTATGGCAACAGTGGTAAAGTATTAATCGACATTATTACGTTGGATTCAGCAGGTTGTGCGCCGTGTCAGTATATGGTGGAAGCGGTAAAAACCATCGCTCCGAGATTTGGCGGGCTTGTTGAATGGAAGGAATATAAAATTAAAGAACCGGAATCAATCATTATGATGCGTTCGCTCGGAGTTAAAAATATCCCGACTTTATGTATTGACGGTGAAATAAAATTCGTGTCACGAATTCCGGATCAGGAAGAATTGGCGCGAACAATCGCCGCTAGAATCAAAGCCAAAGGCCTATGAACATATTTGATAAAATTCCGGTGAAATTGGATTTTGAAACGCTTATTGGAAAATTAAAAATCCAGCAGGATATGCCGGAATATGCGGAATTCAGAGAACTTTTTAATCAGGCAGAAACGGTTATTTGTCCGAAAGCAATAATTACAAACACTCCTGTAGTCGGCGTCATTGACGATCATTTGTTGCTGCCAGCGGGAAAACTTAACAGCAAAATATTAAGTAAAAAATGCGGACAGCTTGAAAACATTTTCATCTTCGCCGCAACCTGCGGACGTGAACTGGACGGAATAAAAATTGCAGACACTGACTTTCTCGGCGCGTTCTGGTTGGACACGATTAAAGAAGAGGCGCTTATATTGGCAATGAGTTTTCTGAAAAAGTTTATTCAGAAAACTTACAACGTCGAAAAATGCGTTTCCATGTGTCCGTCAGACTTGAATGTCTGGCCGCTAATTGAACTTAAGACCGTCTATTCACTGCTGGCTCCGGACGCGCAAAAAATTGGAATAGAATTAACTGAACACTGTTATATAATTCCCAATAAATCACTGTGCGGCATATTTTTTGCCATCGATGACAGCTTTTCTCCTTGCGAAGTTTGCGACAAGCAGAACCAATGCGACCGGCAACACGATATCGGCAACAATGAATGTATGATTTGATTTATTGTATTCATTTTTCTCCATGCATAATTACCGGATGACGTAACCTTAAAACTGTAGGAGCGACCGGCTGTCCGATTTTTAGACCGGAAATATAATATCCTTTGTAAACCGCGGGGCCACGTTCGCTTAACAGAGCATCAGGATTGGCATCACTGAAAAGCGACTGCCAGCTAAGCATACGATTAAAAATAACCCCGACATGATAGTCGTGCAAAATATCACCTTCCAAAGGTTTTTCTGCGCGTTGCGGACTCCAGGCGCAAGCGGCTCCGCCGAAAAGTGAAATCAAATAACTCTCAAGCCGGTTGCTTTCCCACAAACAGATATTAATTCCCAGGCAGTTAGGAGATTTTTTCCCTGCTTCACACCATAATCTTGTAGCATCAAAGCTGCCGTTTAAATGCATGCTGCTGGAACCGCCACCCATAATAAACTGACCTTTTTCTGCTCCGGAAAACCGGCGGATTTTCTTTTTTATATCGCTTTCTTTTTCAAAATACTGCCACGGTTCGACGATGATTTTCTGTTCGAGGTGCGATGGCAGCGCCCGTCCGCCATGATCCGCCCAGATGCGCATGGTTAAATTCTTATTATGCCGCCGTCCAACATTCATGAGCAGGTCGTATAACTGCCCGACCAACCACGTTGGATTCATGCTTTCAGGATTTTTAACGTCTGGCAGCGCTTTCCACCGCGCCTCGTCCAACCCCAGATGCACCATGCTTTCCGTTTCCAGCGCCGGAATAACTTCGTCGTAAATTTTCTCCAGCAGATTAAATGATTTCGGACCAATTCCCAAACTGGCGCCTTCCATATACATTCCGGTATCACCGTAACATTCCGGATAATGGTACATCAATGAACCAACATGTCCCCAGGACTCAAGCTCCGGACAGACAGAAATGTGATATTGTCTGGCATACTTGACTATCTCCGCCAGTTCATCAATGGTAATAGCACCAGGATTTTCACTGCCCAGCGGCAAATGTTTAAAACGCAATCCCATCAAATGATCATCGTAAAGATGCAAATGCAATGTATTCAATTTCAATCTGGACATAATGCGAATTGTTCGCATGATAAGCGCTTTAGAATATATCGCTCTACCCATATCCAACATAACGGAACGAAGCCCGCAGGTTGGCCAGTCGCTGATTTTCAAAGCTGGAATCTCCTCCTGTCCGAACGCAACCAATTGCAAAAACGTCTGCACACCGTAAAACAGTCCGGCAACATCCTGACCAGTTATTTCAGCTGCGTTTTCAGAAACGGTCAGAGTGTAACCTTCCGGCTTCAATTGTTGATCAGCCACCTCCAGTTTAATCACAAAATCTGCATTATCGCCGGAACTTACCACCGCTATTCCACATATCTCACGCAAGTCAACAATCAGAATATCCGCAACATCCTGCATTGCATTTGATGCCAGCACAACAATGCGGCGGATTGAGAGATTAACCGTTGTCTTACCCACTCGCAATTGCTGCGGATAAGGCGTTAAAAATGCCAGCGGACGAATATATCCGCCGACTTGACTGAGCGGGAAACCTGGTCTAATAATTCTATTTTTCACAGATAAATACTCTTTTTAGTTTGTACCCAAACATAAACTTTTGTTTTAGATTTGGTATTTTATTTAAAAAATGTCCGGCGAAGAAATTTACGTTCGCCGGACAAAAACACAACCATAATTTATTCAGCAGCAGGCCTGATTTCAATCAAATCCAGCCACCCTTCTCCTGAGCCAGAGCCAATGATACCGGCGGCAGTAGCCCGGTAATATACTGCATTAGATGGCGCTGTATAAGACTTTTCAAATTTAGTCCAGTCAAAGGATCCAGTATTTATGCCGATATCCGGGTAAACTCCGCTTATTTCAACCATATTTTTGTCATACCAACGGCCAATGACAAACAACTTGTGCCAACCGCTAGTACCAAGAGTGATATTATTGCCTTTCGCCCAAGCGCTGAGGACATAGCATTTCCCGCCGTCCACCGGAACATAATTGTTCATGGAAACTGATACTTCAGGCTCATTCGAATATGGTTTATTAAAATATAATGATTGATCTCCATCATATTTTTCATCAGGGTCAGATGTAGGAGAACCGCTACGCACAGACCAAACGGTTCCCAGGTTTAACTCAAATGACGGGTCTGGTATCCGGTTGTACATCGCTTTGATTTCCGTCTGGCTCATAGCTCTGGAATAGTATCTGACATCATCTATTGCCCCGTTAAAATAGTAATAATTATCAACGGTACCGATTTTAAATGGCTGGCTGCTATTAACCTCCATGGCGCTTGAGCCAGAATATTCAACACCATTAACATAGAGCGTTTTTGTGCCATTTTTATAAGTAGCGACTATATGAGTCCAGGTTGAATTAACAACATCACCACCAGTCAAGGCATGATAACCTGTGCCAGTCCCAGTCCAGAATTGCCATTTATTATTACTGCCAGCATAAATATTGTAACCATGACAACTGCCTCTGGAAGAGAGCAGACCGCGATATGTATCTGCTCCGCCTTCGACTTTTGCCCAGGCGGAAACGGTAAATTCAGATGTATTAAAATCGGCAGAATACGGCGCTTCAACATAATCGCTAGAACCGTTGAAATCCAGTGCATTGCCGCTGTAGCCAGTTATTGATAACGGCGAGCCATGTTTGCTGCCATTGTTCCCGCTGTAACTGGCGTCAACCTGAATTGAATCGTCATTGTCCAGTTTCCAGTACCCGACCAGACTGCATAATGGGTGCGGATAAACATAATGCTCATATCCTGGTTTGGCAGTACCTTCATGGTAATCGCGTCCTTCTTGTAAAAACAGAGCGTAATTTATTGCCTCCTGAGGCGTATAACCCAATGTAATGGTGTTATAAGAACTTCCGTCAAGAGTATTACCCCATACCCACAAGTCACGAATCTGGTCGGCAACCGGATAGGTCATACTGCTGTTCCAACCTTCAATTGATATTGACATCGCCCGCCACATGCCCCAAAAAATATTATTAAAAATTACGCCGTCTCCGCCGCGAATTCCGGTTGCCCAAGTTGCGTGAGTTATCTGTGACGGCCATTCAACTCCA
>JBAYVM010000206.1:0-5747 GCA_041674645.1 Victivallaceae bacterium
CCCATGCCCGTAATATGTAGCTTCCCGGCTTCAAGGTTACGGATATGGATGGATGCAGATAGCCGGCAGAACTTTGCATGTCAATCAATAAACCATGTTTCCCGGAATGCGACTGGGTACTATCGATTGCCACTGTTCCCTCCGCTCCTCCCTCTTTCTCCATGCCGCAACCAGTCGGCAAGCTCCCCGGCGCGCCTCCTTCAAATCCCTCATGCTTAACAATGTCACCGACTTTGCCCATGACATTTCCCGTCATCAACGCCAACGTCAACACAAAAATCAACATCCTTGTCTTCATTTACCATCTCCCTGGTTAATATATTTTACAAAATCTGGTGATTGCAACAACGTGGCGGCAATCTGTTCATAGCCGCAACTCAACGGATGACTGGCGTCGGCATAACTGCCGGACGGAAGTTCAGGAAGCAGAAAAAACGGTGTGTTCTCTTTTTTCAATCCAGCGCAGATGTCCGCACGCAATTGATTATATTTATCAAGACTGTTTTTGGTCAAGATGAACGGATTGATTGAGCCGACCAGAACAAAAACTTGATTGTTTCTGGACTTAAGCAATTCCAGCACATTATTGAACGCCGCCCACTGTTTTGATTCGTCAAGCGGCACCCAGTTCCAATCCTGAGCTGTTATTCCAGACATTTTCCAGGTCATACTGCTGTCGTTATGGTTGTGCTCGCACGGGTCAACGGAAAAAGAAATTTTCGTCAACGGACTCTCTTCCGGATGTTCAATAATCCAACGATTGAAATCTTCGTTGTCAAAAAACGTCAGACGCAAATGATTGAGCAGGCTGTAAAATGGCAGATTGCGTTCCATCAGCACAGACATGCGTTTGCTCAACGGCTCGCGATAACATTTCAATGCAGGAGAAAATTGTGGCAGCAGTCGCGGGTGGTGAATGTCCATGGCCGCATTATCGGAGAGGTCAAATTTACTGCTGTTCAGCCAAAGCGGATTGAAATAAAGAAAAACTTTTTTATTGTGAATCGCGGAACCGTAATATTTCAGCAATCCTTCCATCGCCACATAATGCATGCCGTCAATCGCCAGATTACCCGCCGCCTCCGTGCCAAGTTTCTGATTCAACCACGCCGGAATAGTATGATTATTATCCACATACATTCCCCAAATCACCGAATCGCCAAGAAACACGACCGGATATTTGCGACACACCTCATCAGCGCATTTTTTAAACGTCCAATAATCATCCCGGTAATTGTAAGCCAGCCGGAAGTCTTTATCCAACGTTACCGTCTCTTTTTTCTGCCAGAGCCAGGGGACAGCAATCATAAGCCCGAGAAAGGTTATTGCCCCGGCAATCAGCAACTCACGTCCGGAAAGCCTGATTGCGTTTGAACTGAAATGTCTAACTTTTTTCTTTTTATTCATATCTACATATTCCAGGTTGATGATTTAAAATTGAAAATAGATAAATTGCTTATTGGCGGTAGAGGAGAAAATCAAATAAAGCAGCATCGCTCCCACCAGACAACCAATCCGGACAATGCGATATTCCAACGCCGGCTTTAATTTGGAATTGAATGTCAACTGATACAACCAGACCATGCCGACCAGAGAAAATAAAATCACCGGAATTTCCGCATCGCCACCAGTGCCGGAGAAGAAACGTTTAAGAATCAAAAGCGCATCCGCCACGCTAGCAGCCCGGAAAAACACCCAGGTAAGACAAATAAAATGGAACACCAGCAGTTGCTTGACCAGTACCGGAATTTTTTTGTACCACCATGACTTTTCAACTTCCATGGTTGCAACCCGCCCAAGCGCATTCAATCCGCCCCAAATGATAAATGTCCACGCCGCTCCGTGCCAAAAACCGGAAATAACCATGGTCAGAATCAAGTTCCAGTAAACCCGGTATTTAATGCCGCGGTTGCCGCCCAGTGGAATGTAAACATAATCCTTAAACCAGCTGGACAAACTGATATGCCAACGCCGCCAGAAATCGCCCAGATCCACCGCCGTGTATGGATTATTAAAATTCAACATCAACCGGATACCCATCATCCGCCCAATACCGCGCGCCATGTCGGTATAACCACTGAAGTCAAAATAAATCTGCCAGGCAAAAGCATACGTTCCGAACAGCAACGCCCAACTACCGTATATTGACGGATCGCTGTAAATTTTTTCTGCATAAATAGATAGAAAATCCGCCATCACCGCTTTCTTGAACAACCCGACCAGAAAAAGCGAAATCCCATCGGAAACATCTACTTTGCGGATTAACGGTTCATGCCGCATTTGCGGCAGCAACGCCTTGGCGCGTTCAATCGGCCCGGCCACCAACTGCGGAAACAGTGACACAAACGCCGCAAAACGAATGAAATTCTTTTCGATTTTTACCTGTTTCAAATACACATCAATCGTGTAACTCATTGACTGGAAAGTAAAAAATGAAATTCCCACCGGCAGCAATATATTCGGATGCGGCACGTCCAATGGAATATGCAGCAGGACGAACAAAGTTCTCAGGTTGTCCGCAAAAAATCCGGCATATTTAAAAAATCCTAACATGAACAGATTGTTCACCAAACTGAATGCCAACCAGCTTTTTTTCCATTTCGAGTCGCCAAGTTTCAGCCCGGCCAGATAATCGACAAACGTTGAATAAATAATCAGGATAAGAAACAGCGGATTCCACCAGCCGTAGAAAAAATACGAAACCAGCAACAACCACAACTGCCACCATTTTGTTTTTTTCAACGCAATATAAACCGCCATCACTATCGAAAAAAAGATAACAAATTCCCATGTATGAAACAACATCATTTCACCTGTTGATTAATTATATTTTTGCTTTAAGGCTATTTAACCGTTTCCTGATTTGCATTACGCACACAACGAAACCCGTAGGTGTCGTAGCCCTGGCAAATGTCGGCAGTGGTTGGCGCATCGCTGAACCGGCGAGCGCTGCGACAGTTTTTCGCCCGGTCGGACCAGGAGCCACCACGCAAAACGCGTTTACTACCAGCAGCCGGGCCGCGCGGATTGTCAGTCAAACTTTTCAAATAATAATCAGCCGCATAAAAATCATTACACCATTCATTCACGTTGCCATACATATCATACAAGCCGAACGCATTCGGTTTCTTTTTTCCGGCAGGATGCACTTTTTCATCTGAATTATTGCGGAACCAGCCATATCTTCCCAACTGCGCAGCCTCGCCATCAAAATAATAATCGCTGGAAGAATTTGCGCGGCAGGCGTATTCCCATTCCGCCTCGGTCGGCAACCGATACCCATTTTTGCTGAAATCGCATTTCCAGGTTGCCGGGTTGTAGCACGGCTGGAGTCCTTCCTTGATTGAACGGGCGTTACAGTAAAGCGCCGCGTCTGTCCAGCGCACCCGTTCCACCGGCCCTTTCCGGTCGCGAAACTTGGACGGATTCATTCCGGTCACCTGCTGGTAGGATTCCTGCGTAACCTCATTCACGTCCATGTAAAAACTGCTTACTTTTACCTGATGAACATCTTTTTCATCCGCCAGTCCGGTCTTTGAACCCATCACAAATGTTCCACCAGGGATCAACACCATTTTTGCTCCGGTTGAGGTTGTTATCTCCGGAATCACGTCCGCTCCGGCAAGTTGCAACACAGACAACGCGGTTACGGCAATTAATACTGATTTAATTTTACTGCTCATCGAATAAAACTCCTTTTTTGCTCGTAGATTATTTATTATTATTTATCAATTATTTTTATAGCGAATATCCGCCTCGGCGCCAGGATTCAGATTGAAGCGCACATAGCGTTTGCCTTTTATCACGGCATATTCAGCAGGAATACGTTTTGACTTCTCAACAAAAACTTCCGCTTCCCAAGTGTTGTCCGGCAATAAAATCTGCAATGTCAACGGCAAGCTGGAAACAAATCCCGGCGGGAAGCCCTGGATTGAAATATGCAATTCGCCATCTTTCCGGTTTTCAACCAACACCTTTCCCTGTTGTTGCATTCTGCGATATTTCTTCACTTCGTCCGGCGAAGCCGTCCAGATCAGACAATTCAACTGTTTGAGATATGCCAGATGTTTATCCAGTAATTTTGCTTTATCCCCGCTAAAATATTCCGGGGGATAAATTTCAATCAACCATTTACCAGATGCAACAGCCTTATCCGCCGCCGCATCAGCCGCTTGCGGAAGTTCCATAGTGACCGGATTGAATATTTCAACCTCTTTCAAACCGCTAACATCAAAACCAGCTTTGACAATCGAAACCGCCGCATTTCTGCCGTCCGGCCACTTGGTAATGCTTTCAGTTAATTCAGCATCCCTTCGTTTTGTGTCCGCCAATGCGGCAATAATACCTTGCAATTGACGCCCGATCTCTCGTGACTCCTGAAGCTTTTGTGCGTCAATTTTTTCCGGCGCAGGCAATTTGGACAACATGAACCAATTTTTAATGCCACAAGCTTTGCCTTTCACTTCAATCGTCTGTCGTTTCCCGTAATGTATTAAACCGGCAGCCGGAGTTATTTGCATAATCCCGAATAAATCGTTATTCGTATCAATATAAACCGGCAGAAAAATCATGGAGCCATTTTTACTTTCCGCCACCAGTTTGTCCAGATACGGCGTATTGAACCCAGCCATCCTGCTGCCGTTGAAAAACAACTCATGCAAACCTTTATCGCCGCTACCCGCGCCCAAACCGCAGGGAATAAAAAACGAAACTTTTTTGCCCCGCGCATTTTTCGGAACTTTCACGGTCTGCCATTTCACCGCCTCCTGCCCATTGGTTGAATACTCCCAAAAACTTGGCGTCAGTTCCCGGCTAAGGCTCTGGTATTTATCATTATTCGCCGCCACAACCGGCTGGCTCCAATCCACTCCATCAAATATCGCGTCCTGACCAGCAACAACACTGGCAGCAACTGCAATTACTAATGCACAAAAAATTCTCAGCATATTAGCGTCTCCTCAAAATGTTATAAAAATAAACGGTTAGTTCTATGTCTGCTCCTCAAGCAAATATCCACTTTCTTTTGCTTGTACAGTTTGACCAGCAATCTTTCCAGGCCGGAATCATCCAACGTCAGACGTTTCCTGTTCATCGCAATTTCACTGGAGACCGGCAACGCCGCCAGGCGAGCTTTAGCAATAATTTCCGGCTGTCCGTTTTGCGCAGTACAAATTTGTCCGGCGGTGAGTTTTACTGAACCAGCCTCGGCGTTGCCCTTGAAATGCACAGTTCCGGCGGTAACTTCGAGATAGAATAATTGGCCGGTGGAAATCAAAATAAATTTGCCGTCCTGCGTTAAAATTTTACCTTGCGATGTCGTTACCGTGAATGATCCGTAATCAGAATTTCTTACAATGTCACCATAAATGGCGCCATCCTCAAGCGCGACTGTAATCTTATTCTCCGTCTTATTGCCGGGCGCTTTAAGAACTCGCGTGCCGTCATATTTTATTATGCTGCCGGAACCAATTTCTATCCGGCTGAGGTCATTGAATTGCATAAAAGCCGTGCTGGACGCAAAGGTTTTAATGGTGTCATCGGTATAAATTTTTGTGCCATTCGTAATCGCCTGCTGCTGGCCCTGCCGGGTAATGAGTCCGCCGGGAGTTGACACTAACAGACATGCCTCCGCTTTTTGATTTTTTATTCCGGCGCGGCCATTCTGCATGCGTCCGCTGAAAAACAACGCCAGCAAACCAGCGGCAATTACCAAACAGGCCGCCGCCGGAATTATAAACTTTATCAGC
>JBAYVM010000207.1:0-5747 GCA_041674645.1 Victivallaceae bacterium
CCCGCGCGGCATAAAAAACTGTTACGAAGGCGGCTGCCCACGTTGCAATTCAACAACTCCATCAGGCGGGAGTCTCGATGAATGCCTGTGCAGTCATGCGGAAGAAAATGCCATCGTCCAGGCGGCCTACCACGGCATTGCGGTTAAAGGCTCCACTATTTATACAACCTACAGCCCCTGTCTGCTTTGCGCTAAAATGATTGTGAACGCAGGAATTATTGAAGTTGTCTATCACAAACGCTATTCAATTGATGAGGTTTCTCTCGGTTTATTGCGTGAAGCCGGCGTAGTCGTTAGACCATTATTCTCGGAAGCGGAAAAAAGTGAATGGGGCATTAATTAAAACGGAATCAAGCAGTATGAACAGAGATCCGAAATCACTTATTATGACGCTTGAGCAAGCGGTGGAATGGCGAAAAAAACTTAAAGCAGAAGGCCTGAAACTGGTTGTTACCAATGGCTGTTTTGATATTTTGCACCGCGGGCACGCGGAATATCTGCGCCGAAGCCGAGAATGCGGCGATGCTCAAATGATACTGATTAATTCTGATGAATCCGTAAAAAAACTCAAGGGTCCGACCCGACCGATAATTGATGAATACAATCGCGCTTATATGCTGGCAGCGCTGGAATCTGTTGACAGTGTAGTAATGTTCTCCACCCCGCAATGCACTGAACTATTTAAAGTAATCAAGCCGGATGTTTACGTAAAAGGCGGAGATTATACGCTGGACACGCTAAATGCGGATGAACGCAACGCGCTTCAACAGGTCGGAGCGGAGATAAAGTTTATTCCTTTTATCGATGGATTTTCCACCACGGACATTGTCCGCAAGATTAAAGAAAACGATTAAGGAATGGTAAAACAACCTGTATTTTGTGATGATTTTTATTCTCAGACCAAATCCGGGTCAATTTCAAATTCTTCATCCTCTGGCAAAGGAATAATATTGTTGCCTTTCAACAACCGCATTTTTTCAAACTTGCTCCCGCCATATATATCCCCGCCTTCATTCATGTCATCAACATTCTTCCATATTTTATCCATCCAGGCGTGTTGACTCTTGATTGAAGCTCTTTCCGCAGGAAAATTATAGAGACTGAATGAAGAATTATCTCTGTTGGCCAGCCTGACCTCTTCAAGTATTTTATTCACATCAACAATATCAACCACCGGCTCTTCATCGTCATCTTTCCAAACGCTAGTTTTGCGCTTGAGATAAGAAATAACTTTCCTGATAAAAACATCTGTTGAACGCGATTCTGCCATTTTTCTCTCCTTGTCATAAAATATCACAACTCTCTTTATTACATTTACATGCAAAATCAAAAATGCAAAAAGAAATAAACCCGGCTTTGCATAATTTTTCGTGTTTTTTTATAACAAGCTCAAAAGCACACTACAGAATCTTTATTAGCATATTTTTTTCAATGATTATTACGAATGTTGAAATAATATTACTAAATCAGTTCAGTAAATTGCAGACTAAAACCCAGAGCTCAGTAAAGGCGTTCAGTTGAGTGTCGTTTTTTAGTCTCGCACTACAACTTATACGCTTCTGTCAGGAACGTTCGCAAGCTCACAGGAATGCTTTGCGCAGGGAGCAAAGAATTTGAAAATCAAGAAAAATCCAACTTCCAATTAAACACATGCTTCTGCTCAAGTATTGAGCTCTGAAAACCCATACGAAGTCAGTCAGACAATATACAAAATTTAGAAATCAAAAAACATTTGACTGACATCTGGTTCTTCTGGCGGAACTTCAACTTTGGCTGTCGTTTTGGCTTTGGTCTTAGGCTTGGGTGGCGCTTTGGGTTTCGGAGCTGCTTGGGGTTTAGGCTTGGGCTTGGGCTTGTTTTTAGCCACAACCGTCTTGCCCCATTGTTGCTCAATGCGTTCCAAGTTATCAAGTTCATATTTCAGCCTAAGCTGGTCGCAAGTAAATTGCTGTTCCAACTGACGCACCGCAACTTTGCGCTGCTTATCCGACCAGGAGAGAAAACGCCAGGAAGATTCTTGTTTCGCCTTGCGTACAAGTGACCGAACCGAACGCACGCCGTTTTTAAAATCATTTATCACCGCTAAAATTTGTGTGCATGAAATATGAGGGGCCATTGGATTCTGTTTCATGTCTAATGATGCTTGAATTGCCTGCAAACGGTCCAGATCATTATTTTGATACGCTTCCTGGATTTGATGCCATAACCGGCTGTTTTCGGCATTAAAGTCGCATCCGGTGTCAGGATGAAGTTTGAAACACAATTTGCGGTAAATGTCTTTGATTCTAGTTTTGAAATTTAGCGTTTCCGGGTCAACTTTTTTCCCGCCTCCCGCAATCTCATTTAAATCATCGAATATTCCATTAAAGTCCTCCTCCGCATCGCCGGTGGAATCATCGATATTTTCCCCGAAAAGTTGGCTAAAAATATTTTTTATATTGTCAAAAACATCATTTGTCGAATCACATTCATCATCAAAAAATATCTCTTCTTCTTCTTCATCTTCATAAGTGGTATTATATTCTGCGATATATTCGTTCAACGCCTCCTCTAATGAAATTCCCTTTTCTGTTTTTTTATGTAATTCCTGGTATAGTTTACGCGAGGATTTTCCAGACATATAACTCAAATGTTCGACCTGCTCAATAAACCAGCTTTTTCTCCGTAACTGGTCATGGAGTTCCCGCAGTTCAGTCATTTTATTGCCAAAAGTCGCATGCAGCCATTTTTCATAAGCCGGCCGGTCTTCATTGCAATACGCATCCCATTCTTTTTGTTGTTTTTTAAAACCACGTTCCGCCTGTTTCCAAGCCTGCAACAATTCTCTTTTCACAGTGATAATATCCAACCGGATCAGGGCGTAAAAGCCAAACGGTTTTGGTTTGGCGGGAGTCCGTCGTTCGGAGTATAACCATGCGTCCGTCCTTGTCCTTTTAATACGTCGTTTCGCCATTTTCCACCTACGCTCTTCTAAAGTCAATATAACCGCGTTCAATGTCGGTGCGGACTAATTGAACACGCAGACGGTTACCGACATCCAAGCCTTCAAAACCGCTGACCAGTCTGCCCTCAACAGGCGGACTGAGCAAACGAACCCAGGTGCCCTTGTCAGCAGCGCCGGTAACGATAGCCTCAAACTGTTCTCCGATTCTTGATTCCAACAACATGGCAGCGGCAGATTTTTCGACCAACCGTTCAACTTTTTTCGCGTCGTCCTCTTTTTTTGTACAATGTCTTGCCAGCGCCATTAATTCATCGCCCTGATACGGAACAGTATGCCCGGAAATTGCCGCCTTCAACAACCGTTGCGTAATCAAATCCGGAAACCGGCGGTTGGGCGCGGTGGAATGAGTATAATCTTTCACCGCCAGCCCGAAGTGACCGGAAGCCGTATGACCAGGAAGTTCAACCGTATATTCCCCTTTTCCCAACAGTTTAATAACACTGAGCGAAAGATCTGGAAAGCGAAGCGGGTCAAGCTTCTTTTGTTCCAGTAGAAATTTTTCCAGCGCCTTTGAATCCGGCTCAGCAGGCAAACTCGTGCGGCGTTCAGCGGCAAGCTCAACAATCCGGTTCCAGCGTTTCGGAACACGAACGACACGCCGTAATGACGGAAAATTTTTACTCGCCAGATAACGTGCGGTAACGCCGTTGGCGGCAATCATAAAATCTTCAATAATATTTTTTGCCCGGTTGGATTGTTCAGCTTTCAAATCTTTAATTTTTTCACCTTCAAATACCGGTCTGGCCTGAATGGTTTCAAAATCTAACGCGCCGTGCTGATAACGCTGCTCTTTTAGTTTTTTTGCGGCGACATCCTGAAGCCGGATATTTGCTTCCAGTCCATTAACAACGTTAATCTGTTCCAGCGCCAGAGAATCTCCGTCCAGCCAGGCGGCAGTGCTGTTGTAAGCCAGTTTTGCTCGATTGCAAACCCGCGCCCGGTAAATTTCAGAACTAGTCAACACCCCATTGGCATCAAGTAACATTTCAACCACTATCGCCAGACGATCGGATTCATAGTTGAGTGAAGTGAGGTCGGTTGAAAGTTTTTCCGGCAACATGGGGAAAATTTCAGCGGCAGTGTAAACCGAGGTTGTATTCTGCCTGGCATAATCGTCAATCGCTGAATATTTTTTGGCAATCGCGTCCACATCGGCAATAGCTACCAGCACCCTGATTGCGCCCTCGCCCAAATCTTCAGCAACAGTCAACTGGTCAATATCCCGCGAATCATCGTTATCGATTGAACACCAGAGCAACTGTCTGAGGTCACGTATAGTTTCATCCGTTGCCGTCGCCGGTCCGTTAATCCGGTCAAGTTCAGCGTAAACTTCCGACGAAAAATCCGGAATCAACCCCCGGTCGAGCATGGCGCGGCGGGCGATTCTCTGCAAACGGGAACGGTTAAACGTATCGTTATTGCTCATTGTGTTTATCCCTTACCTTGTAATTATTTTTTGTGAAAGCAATCAATTTCAATGTTCAAATATATCATTAACTTTTGTGGAGTAAATTACCTTTCCACCAAAAATTGACATTTCATCCACAACCGGCAACGTTTCTTTGCTCCGCGTTTTTCGCAAACCTTTACATCATACCGTTTTTGGCTAATTCTCTACAATATTATTCTATAAACGTGTTATTCCGCCGGGACAATAAAGTTTGAATCGGACCGCATATTTCTACTCGAAATACTAAAGAAAACGCGCAAACAGTTGAACGCTCTTGAAATTCCAGGTCGGCCATCACTGATAATGGTTAATATCTTTCCTCAATATTTTGCGACAGTAAGCAGTGTTATTGCTGGCTTTTTCTTTAATAGACAATATATTTATAAAAATCGGGAAAGTTTATATTCGAAAGGAACTGATGGAATGAGACAAAAATTGTTGTTGCTGGCCGCGGTATTTTTCGGGATTCTTGCTTTTGTGCTTACGTATAAACAGATTCAAGCGGAAAAAGCCAAGATTAGCGGCGAGGCTGAATATGTCTATCTAATTAACATTAATCGGGATATGGCTGGCGGCGAGGAAATCAAAAGCGATTACATTTCCAAAGTTGAAATTAAACGTTTACGCAACACCTCAATCAATTTCCGGGATATTCCCTGGGACCGGCGCACACTCATCATCGGGCGCAAACTTGAAAACTCCAAACAGAAAAATCAAATTCTGCAATGGGATGATTTGAAGCCGGCATCGCGACAAAATGGTTTCACCGGACGCATCCAGCCGGGTTATCGCGCAATTTCAATTCCAGTTGACACCACATCCTCTGTTACCAACTTAATTCAACCTGACGACAATGTTGATATTATCGGGACATTCCGCTTCCCGGAAATGCGTGGCGACAATTCTCTGGACACAATTACATTGACGATTCTGCAGAATGTCAAAATACTTGCTACTGGCAACAACTGGAGAAGCGTTGCCCAGGATCAGCAAGGCGGCGGGCTGCACGGCTACAGCACCGTTACCTTAATGTTATCGCCAGAAGAGGTTGAAATGATTATTTTCGCCAGTCAGAAAGGGCGGTTGTCATTAAGCCTGCGCAATATTGAAGAAACTAAGTTCACCAGTGACTTGCAAAGTGTAAATTTCAAATTTCTGGAAAAAAACATTCCAGTGTATAATGAAAAGCGTGAGCAAAAACAGAGAACCCGCTGACTCGAAGCATAACTCCAAAGGTAAATATGTTTGAAGTCATCATAAGACAACCCGGTCAAAGGGAAGCATTAGGTAAAC
>JBAYVM010000208.1:0-5722 GCA_041674645.1 Victivallaceae bacterium
AAAATACAGGAAAATATTCAACGGGCGAAAGTTGAAAGAAAGTTTTTTTCCGGCATCGCGCCAGAATATCTGGAGCATAATGTCGCGCTGGCCTTGCAGTTACATGCTGAAATTTCCGGAAAAAATTTATTGAATGAGGAACAGGCGGACGCGATGCTTGCTCAACTGGTCATAAATTATTTGCGCAGCGTAAACACCTTGAAACCCGACTCCGTTGCCGCAGTTGATAAAGTGCGGGCTCTATGCAAAAAAATAGCGGACAATCCGTTGCTGGAACTGTCCTTGAATGACGCCGCCGCTAAAACCGGAATCTGCCGCACCGGATTTACCCGTGCCATCAAAGACATTACCGGCATGTCTTTCCGGGAATTTGTCAATGACTGCCGCCTGAAACATGCGTGTAAAATGCTGACGGAAAAGGATATACCTATTAGTGACGCTGCCTTTGCCAGCGGTTTTAACAATCTCGGATATTTTCATCGCGCGTTTAAAAACAAATTCGGAAAAACTCCATTCGTCATAAAGAAGATATTCCGCCATAACAGCTTTCCACAAATATTGAACGAATATAAATGACTGTCCAGATTGCACTGATATAGGAGTTCATTTTTTATCTACAGCGCCAGGACTCTCAGAATAACGGCCAGCAGTTGTCCGAGCAGATTGAAAACCCAAATCGCGATGACGCGCTTCATTTCAATGTCATAAATTTTTTTGATGATTGGGAGTCCGAGCAACAGACCGGCAGCAGCGCCAAGCGCAGCTGGCAACAACGGCAGTTTTATTGACAGGCAAGCGCCAATAAGCAACCATTGCGTCAGGGTGCAGGCAATGGCGGCGACAAACGCTTTGCCGGGACAATTAATCTTTTTCCAGCGCGCTCCCAGGTAAATCGTTGCCCAGGACAGTAATATTCCCAGTCCTGCCACCGGCAGTATCTGCATTGACAGTTTCGCCAAGTTCGCCATTGTGTCACCTCCTGCTATAATGAAAGGTTTTCATGCCATGTTCCGGTATGGGCGTATTCCCGGTATGTTTATTTTTGACTTAAAAAATCACGGCAAAGGCTCCAAATTTTTGTTAAGCCAAACCCCAAAAGGAGCTATACCTTGATGATTAATAATGTAATGCGTAACGAGCAATTTGAAAAGCGGACTTCGTTAAGAGATGCGCAAGAGTACGTTAACCTTATTAAAGAAGCAAGATCGGAAAGATGAATAAGCCAATATTCACCTCAAAAAACTTCCGGCCGCAAATCGCCTCTTATTTCGGTTAAAATACAAATTCCTTACAATACAGGTAAAAACCTATAATTGTTCGAAAATTTCTTTTACTGTGCTCTTGTAAATGTTCTCCCATTCTGGAGCCAGCAGGCATTCTGTCACCTCATAACCGCCTTTGTCGTATGCTTCAGCGGGAGGACCGTAATGGATATAGCCGTTGGAAAATGCCGCCACCAATGTGGTTTTATACGGCGAAATTTTTTTAAGATTTAAGCCAATTTCGACCAGCAGTTCCGCCGGGGAGCTGATTATAACACAGTCACCAATCTTTATCCCCATTACTTCGGCCTTAATGGTTGTTTCTCCGCTTCGGTCATTAATTATCTGATGTTTTTCCAGGGTTGATATTTTATCCTGGATTTGCGCCAGTTTTTCCATGGCGTTGAGACTTTGCAGGTATTTGCGAATGTTTCTCCGGTTGAGTTTATCCATATCTGAATAATCTTTTTCCTGGTGATTGTCCGGACTCATATCGTATTTGGTATAAAGGGCGAAGAACTCTTCAAAGTTAAGCGTGGTGCCATGCAATGAGGCGAGTAATTCGGTTTGCTCACGCAGAAGAGCTGCAATACGTTCAGGTATGTCAGTTCTTCTGGGCAGCTCAATGATTTCACTGATAACGTTTAACGTCGCGCCCTTCGTTGATATTTTTTTAATTGCATCCAGCGCGCTCAGCCCAAGTTTTGTTCCCATGGGTTTGATATCGCGTGGCTGGTTGAAGTTTTTGAATCCGCTATCAATAATATTGCCGCCAGCTCCCTGGATAAAAAGCGCCATTGTGTCATCATCGAGATTCTCTTCGATAACTTTCGAGGCGACGCCGGGAAAATTGGCGGTAATACTTCCTTTTGCGTCTCCGAACAGCGGATGACAGGCAAAATTATAGACAACGGCCAAAGTCCGCCCGTCCAGTCGGTCAATCTTTAGCAGTCCGATTTCCGGGTCGATTGGACTTGACGCTGCCACTTCTTCCTTTGGCGGCGATGGATTGGTGTGCCGAATGGACCATTCCAAACCGTTTTTCAGTTTAAGCGTCCGGTTGATGGTGAGCCGATTTTCATAACCGCTGCCGCAACCAATTTTGACTTGAGTCATATTTTGCGCTGCCTGGCGGACGGCATCGAAAGTTCTTTCAAGTTGTTCGGCATCATCACAGAGCATCCGGCCCGGC
Organism: Victivallaceae bacterium; assembly: GCA_041674645.1. Taxonomy (GTDB): domain Bacteria; phylum Verrucomicrobiota; class Lentisphaeria; order Victivallales; family Victivallaceae; genus JBAYVM01. The sequence goes on from JBAYVM010000208.1 coordinate 2,455, forward strand.
GGGTGAGTGTGAGACGCATTCACCAGCACATTACAGCCTGGAATATTGAGTTCTTTTTCAATTCTTGCACGCAACGCCGGCAGAAATTCCTCTCCCACATCGTCCAATATATTACAGCTGATTTTTCGGCCGCCGATAGCTGTAACATCCATCGTGATAATGACAACTTTTGTTACGCCATCGTCCAACACCAGCGCTTTCGCATACAACGAATCGAGAATTTCCACTCCCGGTTCACTGGAGGTTATATCACTCTTCGCCACACCAGCGCGCATTGCGCAAGGTAATTTTTGTGTTTTAATATTGTCCATGATTGCACCTTTTAATATTTATGTAAATGTCGAGCCATATTAATTATTTTCCACTATTTAAAGAGAGAGTTAATTTTGTTTGTTTTTCGCAAGTTGATCCAAGCCGTTCATAATGGCCTTGCAACTATAAAGATGCCTATCGTAAGGCATGTCCTCGGTAATGCCCATAATTATGCCGTCAAAACTGGTTATTCCCTCGAATAACGTTGGCATCTTTTCTTCGATAGCGGCATCAGAAAGCAAATGCCATGATGAAGGATAATTTAGCCACAGTACTTTATCCGGCCAGGCTTGACGAGCTTCCAATAAGGTCATGTCTGTATCCGGTGGTGGTGTAAATGCCTCTATATAATCAAGTTTACTTTTAGCAATATCTGCGGCAATCAACCGGTTATTGCCATCAAAATGAACTCCGATAAGTTTGCCGTGTTTATGCATTAAATCAGCCGCTTCATCGTAATACGGCACATAGTATTGGGTAAAAGCTTCCTTTCCGATAATCGACACTGTAACATTGCCGCCATAATTGGCATGAAGCGCCGGTGATTTAGCCACTAAATCATTAGAGAGACGACGTTTTTCACCAATGAGTTTTACTATTGACAAGATTTCGTCTCGTGAATCCATCCACTCCAGACAGAATTGCTGCATATCCATAAATAAACTGGAAACAAAAGTCTGTAATGGCTCCAGACCAAGTCCCGCCCGGAAAATCACGTCATCCCCGGCTCGTTCTTGTGCTTTTTGAAAAACTTCGTAGCAAGGCTGATAAGTTTCATCTTGCACTAAGTAGCGAATTTTTCGATAATCATCTGCGGATTTGAACATTTTTTCGTGCACCCAGGAGGTGAACGAGTTGGTTTCCTCCAATGTGGTCAATACACCTTCCGGCGTATCATAATAAGTGCGCACAAACCGCTTATCGTCTTCAAAATAGACATTTTGAGTTACTTTTACATTTGGGCGTATCGTATTAAATACCGGAACCCGGCGCTGGACAATACATAACCCTCGATTGCGTAATTCGCGCTCCAAAGAACATGGTTCCAGTTTTTGTTCGTAAATGGTAAATGGAATTGTGCCTGGATAACCGCCATGTAAAGCTATTTCAACTTTTTCTCTTGGTGTCATTTTATATATCATCAATTTTCAAAGTTTTAAGATATTTAGTAAAAGTCTTTCTTATAGTAACATAATCATTTTCTGTAAATTTTCTAAGCGTCGATTTTACGAAACTCCGGTGCTGGTAAAGATTTTCTGCCTGGTAAATGCATGGGATTCCAATGGCGAGCTGCTCATCGAGTTCCATCAGATAATCATCTGCAATGGAAAATCTCAAACTGCCGTCAGTGTCAACGGGTTTGCCTTTCATGGCAATTTTTACAATATCAGCTCTTTCGCGAAGGGTGTCGACCGGTCTTCCGTAAACGGTATAAAGGTCGCCAAGTCTGACCATGTTGCAAACATCGCGGAAAAAAGGATTGGCGATGTAAAGCGAGATAAGAGCGTCTTTTTTTACAGCAAGCGCTTTTTTATAAATTATTTCAATATAAAGATGTTGTAATTCGAAGCCGTATATATTCCCATAATTTTTAACTTCTCTGCCGCATGGAATACCGTCCGTGCCATCTATTTTCAGTCCATCGGCATTCAAGCATCCGGAAGCGGAACTCAACATATATTCAATACCGTCTTCCAGTATTTTTCTGTATGCCGGATTGCTGGGGTCCATTGCAACCGGGCTGCCGTCTTTCATGATGCAGAGGCTGTCGTCAAGGCCTTCCCGGGTCCAGGCCTGTATCCAGAGCAAAACTTTTATTCCTCGAGCATGACAGGCGTCAATAAACCCTCGCATATCCGGCCATTTGCGCTCATCCACATTAAACCGCGCCAGTTCCTGCTGCCATTTAGCGTCAATAATCAGGGTCCCGAACGGAATTCTGTTTTTGAGCAGAATATCAATCCATTTCTCATGGTTCGCTTGAGTGCATTCGTCCATGATAAAACTGCCACGTTCCAACTGTTCCTTCGAAAGCGTTTTGGCATTCATTTTCTGCCGTCCCAGCGCCACCTGTTCATGCCAGCCGCAGAATATTGGCATCAAATGCCAAGGGTCGTTTATTTTACCGGAAGCTGCTTTGGGAATGGCTTTCTTCTTTTCCAGTAGATTGCAATAATCTTCAAGTGCAGCGAGCTTGTTTTTAGAGAATCCAATGAAAAGGCTAGGGCTTTGCCACTCCCCGTCAACGCTCAAATGTCCTGAATAATTTATGGAAAAAGACTGGGTGTTGAGAATGCTTTCACTTTCGCGCTCCATTTCCGGGGGCTTGTGATTGAAGTCAAATGAATCAAAGCTGTTATCGCCATTTTCGACCACCAGACCGCCCCAAATCTTCGCGTCGGCTCCATACCGCGAGAACATGTACATAAACGGGCCGCTGCACAGTGAATGTCCCCAATGTGTAGTGTCATTATTGGCGCTGATGCTGAAAAACTCATTCGGGAAAAGTTCTTTTTTAGTGAGGAAGTTTGTGCATCCGGGAATGAACGTGTCGAATCCCGGCACTGAACCAAAAAGCTGTTCATCAAGTATTCCGGTGAAATAGTAAACCCGGTCAATGCTGTTTTTGCCCCGGACTTTTACGAAATATTCCACGCGGTCTTTACTGAAAATTACATAAGCTTTTTTCTCCTGCCAGACCGTGCTTTTAAATTCCACTTCAAAGACGGTATTTCCATTCTCGTCCTCCATCTTTCTTATCGCTGGAGTTCCAATCGTCTTATCAACCGCATTTATGGCATCTACGCGGCATAGCGGGGAGAACCAGTAATAAAAATTTTTGTCTTCCGTCAAATGTATTCTGAACTGTTCGAAGTCCTCAGAGTAGTGATATTTATATTTTTTATTCATAGGATAACGCTTTTTTATAGAAATTAATTGACTGTCCACTTGATGG
>JBAYVM010000209.1:0-5704 GCA_041674645.1 Victivallaceae bacterium
AACATCGGTACAATCGGTCACGTTGACCACGGCAAGACTACTCTTACTGCCGCTATCACTATGGTGCTCAGCAGAAAGTACGGTTCAGGACAGATTAGAAAGTATGAAGATATTGACAACGCTCCTGAAGAAAGAGAACGCGGTATTACAATTAATACGGCTCATGTAGAATATGAAACCGCGCTTCGTCATTATGCGCACGTTGATTGTCCTGGACACGCTGACTATGTTAAAAACATGATTACCGGCGCGGCTCAGATGGACGGCGCTATTCTGGTTATCGCGGCCACTGACGGTCCGATGGCGCAGACTCGCGAACATGTGTTGCTGGCTCGTCAGGTTGGTGTGCCGGCGCTCGTAGTATTTATGAATAAAGTTGACCAGCTGGATGATCCGGAACTGCTCGAACTCGTTGAAATGGAAATTCGTGAACTGCTTTGCAAGTACGACTTCCCGGGCGATGATACTCCAATCATCAAAGGTTCAGCGTTGAAAGCTTCTGCATGTGAAGGCGATCCGGCAAATCCTGATTGCGCTTGCATTCTCGAACTGATGGATGCGGTTGACTCATATATTCCAGAACCAGTACGTGACATTGATTTGCCGTTCCTGATGCCGATTGAAGACGTATTCTCAATCGAAGGTCGCGGAACTGTTGTAACTGGTCGTATCGAACGCGGTATTATCAAAGTCAACGGCGACGTTGAAATTGTTGGTATCCATCCGACAGTAAAAACTACTGTTACCGGTGTTGAAATGTTCCGTAAGCTGTTGGACGAAGGTCGCGCTGGCGATAACGTTGGTTGCCTCCTCCGCAGTACTAAGAAAGATGATGTTGAACGCGGTCAGGTTCTGGCTAAGCCAGGTTCAATCACTCCGCATACTAATTTTAAGGGCGAAATTTACGTTCTGTCCAAGGAAGAAGGCGGTCGTCATACTCCGTTCTTCGCCAACTACCGTCCTCAGTTCTACTTCCGTACGACTGACGTGACTGGTATCATCACCCTCGCAGAAGGTGTTGAAATGGTAATGCCTGGTGACAACACCACAATTACCGTTGAATTGATTGCGCCGATTGCGATGGAAAAGACTCTGCGTTTCGCTATTCGCGAAGGCGGTCGTACAGTTGCCTCCGGCAGAGTATCTGAAATTATCAAATAAGACATTAGTTTTATAGTTTTTAAATCTGTCCCGGACAGTCAACATAAAAGGCTGTTCGGGATAATTATCTAAATTTAGGGTGTGAAAATGGCGCGCGAAATAATAACGTTGGAATGTACCGAGTGCAAGCACCGCAATTACACTTCCATGAAGGAAAAACGCAATACTCCGGAGAGGCTCGAAAAGAAGAAATTCTGTAAGTTCGAACGTAAACATACTCTCCACAAAGAGACGCGTTAAAGACATTTTTCATGCAGGAGTGTAGCTCAGTTGGCTAGAGCAGCGGTCTCCAAAACCGCAGGTCGTGAGTTCGAGTCTCACCGCTCCTGCCATTAACAAAAAAAGTTTAAGTAATTGAGGCAGACGACATAATGGATAACGGAATAATGGGTAAGGTGAGACGGTTCCTGACGGAGACCATGGCCGAACTTAATAAATGTACCTGGCCGGAGAAGTCTGAATTATTTGAATCTACAGTGTTAGTGATAATTGTAATTGTCTTACTTTCTTCATTCGTTGCGGTTGTGGATCAGGCCAGCAGACTTTTTATAAATCTTATTACCGGAACACTTTAATTTGATTAAGGACAGCAAGATGCAAGATGAAGGAGCTAAAGGGCAGTGGTTTGTAGTTCATACTCTTTCTGGACAAGAAAACCGTGTCAGGGACAACATTCAACGGCAACTCGGAAACAATGACGATGTTCCAGTCTATGAAGTTTACATTCCGACAGAGAAAGTTTCTGAGGTACGTCAAGGTAAGAAAACGATGACGACCAGAAAGTTCTTTCCAGGATATATTCTGGTCAGAATGGATATGTATGACCCGGCAACGTTGAAGATTAATGAAAAAGCATGGTATTTTATTCGCGATATTCAAGGCGTGATTGGATTCATCGGCGGCAATAGCAATCCGATGCCGTTGTCTGACAGCGAAGTCATAGATATGTTTCGTCAGACCAAGGAAGAAGATCAAGTTAAACCGAAGATTATGTTTGAGATTGGTGAAACTGTCCGGATTAAGGACGGCGCATTTGAAAACTTTGAAGGAGCTATCCAGGAAATCGACAATGAACGCGGTAAGCTGAAATTGATGGTGTCGATTTTTGGACGTTCAACCCCAGTGGAATTGGAGTTTTGGCAGGTTGGCCGCGACGTTTGATGCGGTCAGTACTTATCGATAAATAACGGCAGTGCGTATGTGGAAGAAAACCTGCTATTTCGCACCACATCGTGCTAAAAACGGAGATCATTATGGCAAAGAAAGTTACAGGCCAGATTAGATTGCAGATTCCTGCAGGCGCCGCGAATCCCGCGCCGCCGGTAGGCCCATCACTGGGTCAGGCAGGGGTCAATATCATGGAATTCTGTAAACAGTTCAATGCTGCTACTCAAGCTCAGAGTGGTTTGGTCATCCCGGTTGTGATCACTGTTTATCAGGATCGCTCATTCACTTTCATCTGCAAATCTCCCCCGGCTTCTGTGTTGATTAAGAAGGCGGCGGGGCTTGCTTCTGGTGCAAACAAGCCAGGTCGCGAAAAGGCCGGCAGCATCACCAGAGCGCAAATCAAAGAGATTATTGCAATCAAGAAAGAGGATTTGAATGCCAGGGATGAAAAAGCAGCAATGCGAATCATTGAAGGAACGGCTCGCAGTATGGGAATTGAGGTGACCGATGCATAGAAGTAAATTGTATGGTTCTCAGTAGGTATGCTTCGATCGTCAACAGAAGTACACATTTGTAGAAGCGGTGGCAATTTTGAAATCAATGCCGCATATCAAGTTTAACGAAACAGTTGACGTTGCGTTTAAGCTTGGAGTGGACCCAAAAAAATCCGACCAGAATGTTCGTGGAGCGATTCCGCTTCCCAAAGGAACAGGCAAACAGGTAAAGATTGCAGTTGTCGCCAGCGGTTCTCAAGCTGATGACGCGAAGGCAGCCGGAGCCGAGGTTGTCGGTTACGAAGATTTGGTAGATAAGATGAAGGGCGGATGGCTTGATTTTGATGTTCTTATTGCGACTCCGGATGCGATGAAATTGGTTCGTCCTTTAGGAAAGCAGCTTGGGCCGCGCGGCTTGATGCCTAATCCTAAGACGGGGACCGTTACAGAGCAGATTGGCGATGCAGTGCGCGAAGCCAAGGCAGGACGTGTTGAATTTAGAGCTGACCGCGGAGCGTGTGTTCATGTTCCAATCGGTAAGTTGTCTTTTGAAGGTAGTGATTTGCAGGAGAACTTCCTCGCAGTTTGCGACGCGCTGAGCAAAGCTAAGCCGGCAACCGCTAAAGGGACGTACTTCGTTAGTTGTACAATATCTTCGACGATGAGTCCTGGTGTAAAAATCAGTGTCAAAGAACTTGTGAGGCAACAATCATGAGAAGCGAAAAAGGCCATTTGGTAAATTATATCGGGGGGTTGCTCAAGGACTCTGATTATGTCTATTTCGTCTCTTATAAGGGACTTAAAGTCAAAGACCTTTCCGAGTTCCGTGGTCAGATTGGCGAGCACAATGCTCAATGCCATATTTTGAAAAACCGTTTAATTAAGAAAGCCGGTGAAATGCTTGATATTCAAGCGCTTAGTGCGCTGGAGCTCAAAGACAGCACCGCTTTGATTAACGGTAACGGTGACCCCGGATCGGTAGCTAAAATCATTAGCGAATTTGGCAAAACTCATGCGCAGATGGAAGCTAAAGGCGGTTATTTTGAAGGCGTTCTGTTGTCAGTTGATGACGTTAAAGAAATTGCCACGTTGCCGCCCAAAGAAGTGCTTTATGCGCAGTTGCTTGGAGTTCTTCAGGCTCCTGCAAGAGATTTTGTCAGCTTGCTTAATGCCAAGGCGGCTACAGTCCTCAATGTGTTGAATGCATATAAAGAAAAACTTGAAAATAACTAAATAAATTAACTCAATAAAATGGAGGCATGTTACTATGTCAGAAGAAACTAAAGTTGAAGTTTCAAAAGAAATGGATCAGTTCATCTCTTACGTTGAGAACATGACAGTTCTCGAACTTTCAAAGCTGGTAAAGGCTTTGGAACAACGTCTTGGAGTCAGCGCCGCTGCTCCAGTTGCCGTTGCCGCTGCTGCTCCAGTTGCAGCAGTCGCTGTTGAAGAGCAGACTGAATTCAACGTTATTATCACCGGTTTCGGCGATAAGAAAGTTGGAGTAATTAAAGAAGTCAGAACTATCACCGGTCTCGGCTTGAAAGAAGCCAAAGACCTGGTTGAAGCTGCTCCAAAAGCAGTTAAAGAAGGGGTTACTAAGGAAGAAGCCACCAAGCTTAAGACTCAGCTTGAAGCTGCTGGCGCCACAGTAGAGCTGAAGTAGTATTCTACTTTATATAACGGCGGGAATTCAATGAAAATAATTCCTGCCGTTATTTTTGCATTTATATTATGGCCCTTTTTTTGAGAATGTTGGAACGGAGATTAGAGCCGGAATCTCCAATTTCGCCTTTATTGGATTTAACCAGGAATGGTGAGCTATGACAGTGACAGATCGCATTAATTTCGGAAAATTGAGAGATGTTCTGGATGTACCTGATTTGATTGGTATCCAGATTGATTCTTACAGAGATTTCCTGCAGAAAGAAGTTTTGCCGGACGCAAGAAAGAATCAGGGACTTCAGGAGGTCTTTAACGAGATTTTCCCGATTGAAAGTTTTGACAAGCAGTTAGTAATCGAGTTTGTTTCCTATTCCCTCGGGGAACCGAAAACCGATGTTGTTGACTGTATTAAAGACGGAAATACTTACAGCGCTCCGCTTTATGTTGATTTCCTGCTGAAAAACAATGGTACCGAATTGCCGGAGAGAGTTTATTTGGGTGAAATCCCGGTAATGACAGAACGTGGTACTTTTGTAATTAACGGAGCCGAAAGAGTTATTATCAGCCAGTTGCATCGGTCGCCGGGCATTTGCTTTGAAAAATCGAAGCATTCCAGCGGCAGAACGCTTTATTCTTACAGGATTATTCCGGACCGCGGTTCCTGGATGGAGGTACAGTTTGATATTAATGATTACATTTATATCTATCTGGACCGCCGCCGCCGCCGCCGCAAATTTTTAATCACTACGTTTTTGCGGGCGGTAGGTTATGAAACCAACAAGCAAATTCTTTCTGAAGTCTATCAGGTGAAGTCACATTCACTGACTTCTTTGCTCAAGGTTAAAGATTTATCCAACTATTATACAATTGATGATATTATCACTCGTGATGATGTTGTTATTCTTGAAGAATTGGTGCAGCTTACTGAAGCTCATTTAAAACAGCTTCAAGATAACGAAGTCAAGAGTGTTGATCTTGCTTATATCCCCGACGGCGACAACTATTTAATCGGTTGTCTGCGGCGCGATCCTTCCAGAAACGCGGAAGAAGCGCTTAAGGAAATCTACCGCCGGATGCGCCCTGGAGATCCTCCGAACGTCAATAACGCAAAACAATTGATTAAACGGTTGTTCTTCGATATTAAACGTTACGATCTGGGAACAGTAGGCCGTTATAAAATTAATGAACGTCTTGGTTTAGATTTGCCACTGACGGAC
>JBAYVM010000210.1:0-5675 GCA_041674645.1 Victivallaceae bacterium
CATGGCCAATCCAACTGAATAAAACTCCCATAGTGTACTCCAAATTAATTTGTGCAACATAATTTTTTTTGTAAAATACAATCTATATTGTACTACTTCAAGGCTGGTTGTTACAAATTATTTTTTTGAGCATAACAGTTGATGTCGAAAATACTCCACTTGCGCTGAAAAGAAAAAAGCGAACTCATGTGGAGTTCGCTTTTTTTCAATCAGCCGGATTATTTTTCCAGTATCAACTGACCGTAGTCTTCCAGAGTGTGATAATTGGTTTTTTCCTGATGTGGAAACGCGCTGAGTTCTTTCACCGGCAGATAACGGGAATAATTGTATCTAGCCACAAAAACAGTCCATTTTTGGCCCTGACCGAATTTAGCGCCGTATTTTTCCAGACCTTTAATTGGAATCGCCATGACGCCTGTCCATGATTGGTCTTTATCCTGCCAGTTGTTGAGTGTTCCCTGCACGGAGGCGGCAACTTTTATGTCCATGATTTGTTTCGGGTCTTCACTGATTCTGGTTCCGCGCCCGGGAATAAAGAACGCTGTCTTTTTTCTGGTCGGGGTAACATACAGTTCCCAATAGTAAGTCTCATTTTCCGGTTTGATGAAAACTTCAGCGACATCGCCTAAGGTGTAATGATGCATCTGGTCTTTTTCTCCTTCAGCAATCACTTCTGAATCAGTGTATTTAATGCCAATGTAAAGATAATCTTTATCCCAAAGCAGTTTAAATTCGCCGGGTTCACGCAGTTTTGTGCCAACAATTTTCCGGGTCTTTTCCGGTAAATTATCATACGCGGTATCTGAAACCTCCAGCTGATAGGCTGGAGCTGTCGCCCACGCTTTATCATTCAAGGTTCCGTCGAGCGTCACCGGCTTAGCAGTGTATTTGGCAACAATTTGCGTCCGTTTTTCACCCTTTTTCCCATCAAACGTCGAGCATCCAGCGCCCAACAATGCAATTGCGGCCAGCGCGAAACCGGTTTTTAGAAATAAATCTTTCATCTGTTATCCTTTACTTGTTAATGTTTCTGTCAAAACTCATCATTACTTCTTAAAAAAAACTCTGTATCAATATAAGCGTTTTATTGTTCAATGCAATATCGTCCGAATGTTTGTCCTTGGTTTGACGTTTGCACGATCAGTGAATTATGCCGTACTATCGGACGCATAAGAAAACACCGACAGAAAAAAACGTGAAAACCAGATGGTTAATTTATAGACGAACGCAAATGCGTACAGATAATATTTGGGTTATTGGTAATTTTTAATACTAATCTGCGAATGAGAGTCAGGGCGACATTTTTTAATAATTCTTGTTTTTGGAAAAACAAAAGCCGCAAACAAGGCTGATATAATAATTGGTAGAGGTATAGATAGTAATAATCTGGATGTTAGATTGTTGTAGGATTCATATTCTAAAGGAGATATCATATTAACTATGTATATGGCATAAGTCAATGGAATAATAAATTCCCACCAGCGCAAAATACATAAATAAGTTGTGGCTGACAACAAGACAGTAAATGCAGGAATAAAAATGCAAAGTTCGTAATTGCCGAGATAGTCTTTACTGCCTTGTTCTACCCCTGGAAATAAAAATAATAAACAAAAAGCAAGAGAGTATACTCCAATAGGCAGAAAAGGTATAGCAATAAATCTTATAACTGTCCATACTATTTACGGCATAGAGAACCTGTCAAGTAAAGTTATTTAAATTGTAATTTTATGGCTTGGTTAATAATTGGAATATAAGTTTGAGAATATTATGTTCGAGGATTCTCCATTATATCCAAAAGCAACCCTGATACGAATATAACTGTGTCTTTTAAAACAGATTCATTGAGGTCGAATTCTGGAGAATGAGCTTTGCCGCCAGGAGCACTGCCAATATTGATATTGGCACCTGTACCGCCGCTTTGACGTACTCTTTCAAGCATGAAGTAAAAATCCTCACTGCCGTAACTTCTTTGTTCAGTTCTGGGTTTTAAAACGCCTGTTTTTTGAGCATAATCCATAATTATATCCGCGTAAGCATCATCACTGCCACCGCCCGGGGCACTTCCCATTTGGATAATTTCCAGTTTGCAGTCTGACATTTCGGCAGAAGCTTTCAACACACGTATAACATTTTGGTGCATGTAATCTTTTAATTCATCAGATTGCCCCCGGAATTCCACTTCCATTACAGCTTCATCACAAATGACGTTTCGTCCACTTCCGGCTTTGAGTGTACCGACATTTATCCTGGTTCCTCCATTGCTATTGCGTGGAATCGCGTAAAGATTGAGAATCGCGTTTGCTGCAGCGACCATGGCGTTTCTTCCCAGCTCCGGTTGTCCGCCCGCATGCGCTGATTCGCCTCTGAATACGGCATTTAATTTGGCTGTTGCCAGATGACCAGGATATCTCACGCATGTGATTTCTCCAAGTTTCCACTGGCTGAAATAATGTATAGCGAAAATCTGGCCAATGTCATCAAGAAATCCAGACTGCACTATTGGGAACGCTCCACAAGCACCTTCCTCGGCAGGTTGAAAGATAACTTTTACCGTTCCATGAATTTTGTCTTTAAGCTGCATCAGTACCTGAACAATTCCTATTCCGGTTGCGGCATGTGCATCGTGACCACAAGCGTGCATTGCACCCTCATTAACAGAGGCAAATCCATTCTTGCAAGGAGGGTGTTTTTCGTTGGCGCTTTCCTGTATCGGCAGAGCGTCAATATCAACTCGCACCCCTATAACCGGGCCTGCGCCGTTAGATATGATTGCGGCAACCGCGGGGAAGCCGCCTTTTACCTGTTCAAGTAATTCTTTGTCCCCGCCTTGAGCAGCAGCCCTTTTAAATTCTTTTTGTAATACATCTTCAGAAGGCAGAGCGTATCTGGTATCGGCATCCATTATCTCGCGTCCAATTTTGATTTCACAGTCAAGGTCTTTCAGTTTGCGCGCGATTAGTGACGCGGTTCGGAATTCCCGGTAAGCCAGCTCAGGATATTTGTGAAAATCTCTTCTGACATTAATTATATCCTGTTCTATTTCCGTCGCTATATTTTTAATTATATCAATCATATTTGCCTTTTATGTAAACATTAGCCTTATTTCTTGGGAAAAAGTAACGACCGAATCCTAATTTCTTAGTTTCTTTCAAAACTCTATCGTGTTGTTCTTTCATGTCCGGTTCAAACTTCTTATAGCAATAATGACGAGTTAGAAGTATATCTATACCAACCATTAGCAAATTGATAATATATAAAAATATAACCCAATTATATGACACAAAAACTTTATGACAAATACCGCTGGCATAACCAATAAGTATCAAATATAAAAACGGCAGGCTTTTACCGACTGGGTTCTTGCTCTTATAAGTTTTATAAATTGCCAAAGGCCAACTAGCTCCAAAACAAAACAGCATAACTGCTTCAAAAATTCCCATAAAAATATTCCTTCTAATTTGTTATAATTTCATCATATCTGAAATTAATTCTGATACAAATACGATAGTTTTTTTAGCACGCTGGTTAAGCAAGTCAGGGTTTAATTTAACCAATTTCAAAACTATTGGCTACCTTTATGGAACTTGATAATACACTCGAGGAGCTTCTCGAAATCATGACCGTATTTTATGTAGGTCTCGTATTTGCGAACGGCTGATAATTTTGAATTTTCCTTATCGTCGTCATCATGGAAAACTGTCTCGACATGCGGTTCTATTGAAAACCCACCATCATAACCGTTTTTTAATAAGTCTTTTACAATTTGATGAACAAAGCCACTGCCTTCGCCAGCAAATGTAAATTTGGTTTCTGGGCGTTCATAGTTCTCTTTCATCTCTGTTGCGATTCCGTCTTTAATATGGACGTAATAAATGTATTCGCGAACATTCTTATAAAATTCATATGCATTCTGCAAAGCGTATGGTTCGGTGCCGATTCGGCGAAAAGTGAAGACCGGGTTACCAGTGTCGAAAATTAATTTAAAGTTATCTGATTTGATATTTTCAAGCAGACGCAAGGTGTGAACATGAGATTGACCACCATAATTCATACAGTTTTCATGGCCATAAATAATTCCCGCGTCTTCACATATTTTTGTCAAAAGAGTTACTTTTTTGAAAATTATCTTTTCCAGTTCTGGGCTGTCGAAGCGTTCATCGTCAAGGATCTTAAAGCTCATACCGCGAACAATTTTTGTTCCAAGTTTCTGCATGCGTGGAATAGAGTCTTTAAGTTCTTTTATGCTTGCCTCAAAATCATCTTCACTGCGCGGACTTTTATTCCAGTTAGCAATTCTGCTGCCGAAACAGTTAATCTTAATTCCGGCACTTTTTAGTTTTTCATAAATAGTTTCAAATTCAGCATCTGTGATAGTAGCTAGGTTTTTTTCACCTATATAACGAAGTTCAATATTTTCCCAACCTAATTCAAGCGTAGCTTTGATTTGGGTATCAATATCTTTACCTGCTTCATCTGCAAATCCTGTTAAATACATGTTTTTATCCTTTGTTAAAATGATGTCCCAAAATCTTCTTCGGCAATTGTTCCTGTCGGCGCTTCTTTTTTAAATTTTGAATTATTTACAAGTTTTTGTAATTCCTGCGCAAATTCTGTTGAATCCATGGGTAAGTAAACAGTTTTATTTTTGAGCGCTGAAAGTAGCATGGCGTTCCCTATTTCCAAAGCATTAATACCTTCCGGAGCCGGAGCCATGACTTGCGTGTTATTGATGATTGCGTTAGCAAAATCTTCGATTACATCTCTATGCTGAAATGGATTTGCGGGTGATGCGGGGATTTCAACATTCCAGACAGGAGGGACTCCAAAACGTTGATTCGTTGTTGCTGAAAACTTTGAAACGTCTATTTCATTGCGCTTGAATTCAATTTTGCCGTATTCGTAAACAAGTCGGCCTCGTTCAGCTGTTATTTCCAGCCGATTAGTTCCAGGAGCTTCTCCAGTTGATGCGATAAATACTCCCGTAGCTCCATTTGGGTATTCCAGAAATGCTGTAACTTCATCTTCAACTTCAATTTTATGTGATTTGCCGAATGAAGCATTGGCTCGAATACTGGTCGGCATACCAAAGAACCATTGAAGAAGGTCAAGTTGATGTGGACATTGATTCAACAGCACACCTCCACCTTCACCTTTCCATGTAGCGCGCCAGTCTCCTGATGCATAATAAATCTCTGTCCTGAACCAGTCAGTAATAATCCAGTTTATACGGATTATTTCACCAAGCTCACCATTGTCAATCAATTGTTTTATTTTGCGATGAGCCGGAATAGTCCGCTGATTAAACATAGCAGCAAATTTCAATTCGGGGTGTTTAGCTCCAGCGGAAATCATGCTTTCAGCATCCGCCTTGTGTACCGCAATAGGTTTTTCTGTCAATACATGTTTACTGTATTCAAAAGCCTTTTCGGCAAGTATATTGTGAAAATAATGTGGTGTTGCAATGATTACAGCTTCAATATCAGCTTCTGAGAAGAACTTGTCGCTATCAATAAATGCCTGTGCTTCATTTTGGGATCTGAATTTTTTAATTTTTTCAGTATCTATATCGCAAACAGCGACAACACGACAGTTTTTCAATGATGCAATACTGTTTATATGAGCTTGCCCCATACTGCCAATGCCAATAATTCCAATTTTTATTTGTCGCATGATAA
>JBAYVM010000211.1:0-5659 GCA_041674645.1 Victivallaceae bacterium
AATTTATATTTTGATGTCAAAAAACGGGTTTAAACATTTTACGCTTCAATTCCCGAACTCCACACGTTCAATATACTTTGCTGTGATATTTTCGCAAGCCGATTTTGGTTTACGATTTGCTCTTTTGAAATTTTTCAAGGAACATCTCAACATCAGGATGCTTTATAATACCTAAAATTGTTGTCGAAGGAGCGAAGTATATTTTTCCCCCAAGTTTCTTATTCTCATTATAAAGTGTTACTTCTATTCCTGGAGGTCGGCTTTGGAGATAATTTATTTTCATTACTTCATTGAATGCGAGTTTCCTGATTCTTGTTTGCAAATAGTGAAGATGTTTCATCAAAATAAACTTTGTCAACCAGGCAGTAATTCCACCTGTTTCAAGTTGTTCATTACGCATTACATGATTAATAATCATGGCAAGTTCCTTTGTTGTTTTACTTAACAAAAATGTGGAGCCATTACCGTGATTTTTCAAGTCTCTGAACACATGACCTGTGGGATTTTAGCTTGAGGCGAATTCAATTCTAATTTGTTGTTTCAATGTAACTCAAACACTCTTGTCTGAGATTAAGCAGGAATAGGAAAAAAGAGGCGCACCGGGAACTTTTTTGAGTTGAGTTCGCTCATAATTTAGAAAGTTTAGTCGCATCTTCAAATCCCGGGAAAAAGCTTTTCACGCAAGCGGGTCATGTGTTCAGAGTCTAAAACAATCCTGCCGGAAATACGCCAGTAACGGAAACGCAACCAGAATTGAGTTAGAATTTAAGATTTGCAATCATTGTGCGCCAGAGTAAAATCCAACGTTGCAATATCTGCACCGATTGATCTTCAATTAAACAGGTCAATGCCGGTTATTATGTCTATGTTTTCTTTTTTCAATATTTCTTCTGCTTTATCGGGATTCTCAAAACGAAAAACTATAATTGCCCGATTTTGTTTATCTGAAGAAAAAGCATACATATATTCAACATTAATCGCGTTTTTATTCAACACTTCCAGGACGTCCGCCAATCCGCCGGGACGGTCATCTACCGGCAATGCCAGCACTTCGGTTACTTTAACAATATAACCGGCGGCTTCCAGAATTTTTTTGGCCTGCTTCCATTCTTTAATCAACAGGCGTAAAATCCCGAATTGCTCAGTATCAGCAAGCGACAGCGTCCGCATGTTTATATTATTCTCTCTTAAGACGCGGCAGACAACATTCAGCGAGCCCGGTTTATTTTCCAGAAAAAGCGACAGTTGTTCTATTTTCATTTTCAAATCCTTAAGCAGTAAGCGTAATTCAATATTGAGTAATATATAACCTCAAACAACTTTATCCAGCCACAAATGCTATGCGCTAAAGCATTTCCGCCTGACGGTAAACTTTCTTACGAACTGAAGCTATGCAGTCAATAATTGACTCTGCCAGCTCGCCAGCAACCTGATCATTAATTTCGCCATTTTCATTCAATTGATGAATCACACTCAATTCTGCGCCGTAAATAATCTGCCTGACAGCAGCGCGTTCGACAACATTTATCAACTGAACATTTGAGGCTTCAAGTCTTTGCAAAAGAGCTATGGCACGACGGCTTAGGTCATTATAATGCTCCTCACATTCATCGATAATACTTGGATAGTCTTTAAAAAACACATCCTCGCGAAGCAGTGCAATTTCTTTTAAAATTCCCCGACAGCCGATTTCTATGCAGCAAAGCGTCAAATAATCTCCGGCTATCGTTTTGGCGTGATATCTGGATTGCAACGTTTTTCCGGGAATAATTTTTGACCACAGCTTGAAAAAGATGGACTCAATCCGCATGGATAAAGATATTCTGTTAATTTTTTCCGGTATTTTCGAGGTACGGACAACATTATCCAACATTTGCTCCACGTAAAAAGTCAATTGGCGAAAAATTCTTTCCGGGATGAAATTGCAATCATAGAGATATTCATAGCTGGCGCGTTCATGAGACAACACCCTGCCCCATAGCGCCTGTGTAACCGCGTCATGTTCAATATGCGTCTCGCGATTAAAGTTTTTCAGTTTATCTTCCTGTAATTGAATCTTTTCTGTATATTCTTTTTTGAATTCATCCATATTAGTTTTCGCAAAGTAACCGGCAAGGGTAATTTCATTCAAACGCGCCAAACCTTCCTTGCAGGCGAGCAACAGCGAATAGCACTTGGAAAATTGAATAAAATTGGTCGGCCGGTCAAATTTAAACACATGCAAAATTTTACTGATAGTAGTGCCTTGCACCAGCAGAGTGAACAAAACCACGCCGAGCGTTACCTGGATAATTAATTCTTTATGCGGAAGATTTTCCGGCAGGCTGAATACCAGCGCCAGCGGAACTGCGCCGCGCAAGCCACCCCAGAAAATAACCAATTGATACTGCCAACTGATTTTAGCGTCCTTTTTATTGAGATTAAGCAACGGAACCAGTCCGAAGACTACGACCGCCCGGGCAATTTGAATCGCGATAACCGCCCACATAATATGTTCCAGTAAGCCGCCAAAATTTTTGGGGTAAATCAAATAAAACTCTTCAGTAAAACCTAACAGCAGGAAAATAAAACTATTGGCGACAAATGAAACAAAACTCCAGAATTGTTTCATATACTGTTTAACTTCCGGAGAAAAGCGCGACGCGCCGTAGTAATTGATAACCATACCAGCGCCCATGGCCGCCATAACGCCTGAAACATTAAAGTATTTATCTGCGGCAATAAATGCGGTATAAGCGACAATCGTTGACAACGCCACTTCAATAACCGGATCGTCTTTAGCGAAGAGGATAATCTGCGCCATAATAAATCCGATACCCGCCCCCACCAGCAGCCCGCCGAGAAAGGTAACGACGAAATCAATACTGCCACTCACCACAGTTCCCATTCCAAGCACAACGCCGGACAGCAGAATTCCTTTTATAATATTGAACATAACAATCGCAGTTGCATCGTTGAATAAACTTTCACCATCCACTAAAATCCGAAGCCTCCTGGGAGCTCCAATCATTTCGAACAGAGAAATTACCGCCACCGGGTCAGTCGCTGAAATTAAGGCTCCGAACAACATGGCGCTGCCAATTCCCAACGGCGTGGTCCAGTTCATGATAAGTCCGGTGATAATAGTTGAAATAACTAGTCCGGGAGCAGCCAGAGTCAACGTCGGCAGTAGATTTTTTAACAACATTTTCGTGTCAATATTAACCGAAGCCTCGAAAATCAGCGCCGGAAGCAATACATACATAATCAGCTCCCGGTTCAGTTTTATCTCCTGAATATGTTCAAAGCCTTTTATGCGGTAACAGAAAGCGGACAACACGATTCCGACAACAACTAATCCGATGGTATACGGTATTTTCAGCCGATTGAAAACCATTGCAGAAATCGTGGCAACCAGCAAAAGAATTACTCCGCTCATAACCAGATCAGAGATAACCATGACAATGTTCTCCAGTATTTAAACCATTCTGAAAATATATTCTGTGATTTATTGTTCGTGAGCAGCTTATCATTCAAGTTAAAGCCATTATGAACAATGCTATTATTATTTTTGGGGCGCATCCAGTTTTGCAGCTTCTTTCATCAACTGGTCGTAAACCTCATTCGAATATTTGTACTTGCCGTTTAAAAATTCCATCAGTTGAGCGCAATTCCCTATTTTCACCGGAAAAGATTCAATGCGTCCATCAACAAATAAGACATTAATTGTTTTTTTGCTAAGGTGCGGATTATCAAAAACCAGCGGAATATTTTTATCGGAATTTTCCACAAACCCGCACATATAGCGATACTTTCTTCCATCCGGTGCGCGCAGGATATTGCCATCCTTAATAAATCCTTTACTTAACAGCTCCGCCAACCCCGCCCCGTCAGCAGCGGCCGGAAATTTATCCTGATTATTCATCGCGTAAATTTTCAGCGCCACGCCGATTGATTGCAGATTGTCAGTAGAAGCCACCTGGCGACTGGCATTTCTAGCGTTTATAATACTTGGAATAACCATACTGGCATTAAATCCGGCAGGAACAACGATGGATTTGAAGATTAAAATTGCCGCAGGGTCAAGCGTCACGTTGAAAGTGCAGAAATATCCGGAGTCAGTAACTTGAATTACGCCAAAATAGTCGAAAGCGAAACTTTTTTCCGCCTCATCCATAAGCTTACGACCAACTTCTGTACCAATTGCTTTTCTGCCGATTCCAGTCAATACTTGAACTAATCGTTTACTCATAAATTCCAGAGAATTGCCTTCCAGCGGAACATTAGCCGCCAGTCGTTTAAATTCGGCGCTGCCACACAAATCCGGTTCCTGAGCCTGCGCCGCTTTCGTTATCTTGTCGACCATCTCCAAATTGGTGGCAATAAAAAGTTTCCCGTCCCGCTGCGCAATTACCGGTTTCAGATGCGGAAATAATGGCGGAACCGGCAGGTTTATCAGTCCAGAATCTCCCGGAACCGGCTGAAAGCCTTTGATTAGTTTTTTCAAACCATTCAAAACCGCATCATTTTTCACTGTGAAAAACATGCACAGGTCAAGCTGTTCAATTTCAAGCGGCTTGCCGGGAATCGGCAGCAGAGTCTTTTTCTCTTTATCGGCAGTCAAAATGTATCCGAATTCTCCGCCGAGCGCATCAATAAAATCATCAAAAACAATCCCATCTTCAAGGAAGGATTTTTCCAGTTTTTTCAACTGCAATGCAATATTTTCAGCTTTCGACTTTGCCGCCTGTTCATTCAACCACTTCCACAATATTTTCGGGTAAAAATAACATGAATAGGCATAAACCGTATCCAGCGGCAATGCTTCCAGCATCCAAAATTTTTGCGGTTTGTAATCAAACACATGCCAAATCAGTCCAAAGTCAGTTCCGGGCTTCCGGTGGATATAATATTTTCCTTGATATAACTCTTTTCCGGTCTGGATGGAACTGAATCCGATGCCATCAATTGAACCAAGGCCGCTGTTGTTGCAGGCGATGCCGACAAAGTTAAACCACTCAACAGCTTTTTTTCTATCTTCGGGAGTAAGATTGGCGTCTTTAAGCACAATTTCTTTAACTGCGCCATACTCTCTGACAACTCCATTCAAAAAACTGTCCGGGGACAGGTAAAAATACATCGTTCCATTCTGATTAAGTTTGGCAGTTACCTCTTTGAATGAAGTTTCACTGATATCTTCCGTTTGTGCGCTCAAATAACCCATCGCGGCCAAAGCCACCGCGACAGCCAGCATTGCCTTAAAATAACTCTTCACAACATCGCTCCTTTTGTTTAATAACTGTTACCAGAAAATATCTTTATTAAAATTAAAAATCAAGTACACTGACGCTTAATCTTCAATATTTTCTTTTTGTCAATAGCCACAGTCATTTATTGAGCTTAATAACAGGCGATTTCAGCCTTGCATTTCCAACATCTCAAATGATTACTCTCAAGTCCGCCGGGATATAAATTTTTACTTTTCCTCTGGCAACTCATTGTAACTTATTTTTACCTTAAAAAAAGAGCTTTTTTTATCATTCCTGCTTGATTTTTCTTTTTAATGCCGTACTCTATAGCTCGTTTTAAAGTTGTCCCTATCGTCTAGAGGCCTAGGACACCGGGTTTTCATCCCGGCAACAGGGGTTCGAATCCCCTTGGGGATGCCATTTTCACGGCA
>JBAYVM010000212.1:0-5656 GCA_041674645.1 Victivallaceae bacterium
AAAATTTGAATGTTTATAAAATTCATATCAACCCTTTCCGCAATTAATTCAGATGTCTGTCATATATTTAATATCACAATTATGAAGACAATCAAGTTTTAAAAAAGGTTCAATATTTAGAAATTTTTATTCAGAATATTTTTTGAGCTGGATTGAACAATGAAATTTGATCAACGTTTCTTCTCTGCTCTGGCTTTTTTTGCCAATTTTGCTTTGCCGGAAATTCGGCCTTGTCCGACTTTGCGTGGCACTGCCGCGGGCTTGTTGGCTGGCGATGTTTTCTTTCTGAACGTCCTGATGCTTTCAACTTTTTTAGGTCTTGCGCGCAGGCTGATTACCAACGGCAGGCCGGTAAAGTCAAACGCATGACGGAGACTGTTTTTCAAATAAACAAGATAGTTCTGGGCACAAAGTTTCGGGTCATTTACAAAAATAAGGAACTTTGGCGGTTCGGTGCTGACCATGGCGGCGTAGAACATTCTAAACGGTGAAAGTCCGCTAACCGGCGGCGAACAGCGGGTGAAAGCATCGGAGAGTACACGGTTTACTAAGGATGTAGGAATTTTTACTTCCATTAAACCCATCACCTGTGCCACTTGATCCAGCAATCCGTCCAAATTATATTTCTCTTTGGCGCTAACGAACACCACTGGCGCATAAGTCATGCCCGGCAGTGAATAACGCAATTCTTCCAGCAACTCTTTCTTTTTGTGATCGTCGCGACAAATATCAAATTTATTGGCAACAATAACGCAAGCTTTGCCGGAATCTTCAATAATGCTGGCAATTCTGCGGTCCTGGGCGGTAACGCCATCCGGAGATGCTTCGACCATGAACAATACCAGTCTGGCGCGTTCAATCGCTTCTTGTGCCCGCATTACGCTGAACATTTCCACGGCGTTGTCAACTTTGGATTTTTTGCGCAGACCGGCGGTGTCGATGAGTTTGGCCGGTAATTTTTCTTTCTGATATTCCAGTTCAAAATCAATATCAATCGAATCACGGGTGGTGCCGGCGGTTTCGCTGACAATTACCCGGTTCTCTCCGAGCAGAGCGTTAACCAGTGACGATTTGCCAACATTCGGGCGGCCGATTACCGCAATCCGGAACGGCTCGCGCTCAACCGGCATTAATTTAACCTGCGGAATTGCTTCCATCACGTTGTCCATCAAATATTCTATTCCGCGACGATGGGTGCATGATACCGGGAAAACCTGACCAAAGCCAAGAGCGCTGAATTCAATAGATTGGTTTTCAAGTTCCGGATTGTCGCTTTTATTGGCGACCATCAAAACTTTTTTCCCGCAGCTGCGCAAATGTTCAGCAACTTCTTGATCCAGTGAAACAATCCCGTCTTGAATGTTGCAAACCATTACTAATACGTCTGCGCCTTCAACTGCAGCTTCCACTTGTTCGGCGATTCTTTCATCCCAAACGTCGACGTTGCGGGTTTCGCCCATGGTGCCGAGACCGCCTGTATCAATTAACTGAAAATGTTTGCCGTTCCAGGAGGCTGGCGCGATGACGCGGTCGCGAGTGACACCACTCATCTCGTGGACGATGGACAACCGGCGTCCGATGATAACATTGAAAAGTGAGGACTTCCCTACATTCGGACGGCCAACTATTGCCACGGTAGGAATTTTCACTTCCGTTTCGTTCATACTTTCAGTCATAGCGTTTCCTTAAAAAAACAAAAACTTCATTCAATTGATTAATGTAAACCCATACAGTATCACTTAAAGCTGTTTTGTAAAGTGATAAAGAGTTGTAAAAAAGCTATTTATGCTTATGCATCACTGCGTTCAGGCAACGAATGACGGTAAAAAATGCAAATTGGAATGCCGTATTTTATTTTGCCGCGTTGCCGGTTATTTTATGTATGAGCAACAGTAGTCGGCAACAATTTTCACCTTCAATTTAAATTTTGCGTCCGCTGGCACTTCGAACTGTTGACCGGCTTTGAAGGTTTGCCAGTTTTTAGTGCCCGGCAACAGCACGTCCAATTCGCCGCCGAGTATTTCCATGATTTCTTTGTCCGCAGTACCAAATTCGTATTCTCCGGGCAGCATTATTCCGAGTGTCTTTTTTGTGCCGTCGGCGAAAATTACTGTGCGGCTGGTTACTTTTCCTTCAAAATAAACGTTAGCCTGTTTCACTACGGTTACATTTTTAAATTCAGTCATTATATTTTTCCTTGTAATTGAGATTGAAAATTCCAGCTTGGAATGCGAATAATTTAAGCTGAAACCGGTTTATTTCAACCTTGCTTTCCAGAAATCGCGTTAACGCTGAACATTGTTAACATTGCCGCTTGATTGAAATTGAAGGCAGCGCTGATATATTTTATAACCGTTTCAATATCACAAACAACCGGGATGAGATAATGGATGTTCCTGTTGACAACAGCGCAATGACAATAGAGCTTGGCAGAATTATTGAATATGCCCGGCAGATAGAACATCTGCTGGTGGAACTTGGCGCGGATGGTGTCGGGATTCATGCATTGGCCGGGTCATTGCAGGAAAAACTCCCGGAACATATACTGAAGCAACTGCATTATATCGCGGCGGTCAGGAACAAAGCCGCACATGATAAAGAATTTAAGCAAATCGAAGATTTTAAGCAGTTTGAAGCCGTATGCACCGGAACTGTCTGTTCTTTGCAGGAATTGCTGGAACAACAGAAATCAGCTGTAACAACAAACCCTGCCGAAGAAAACGTATCCTGGGAAAGTCGGATTGAACTTATAATCAAAGTGTTGCCGTTCATTCCCGGATTGAATATTCTTTATTTTATTTATATTGTGGTTGCGGGAATGTGGCCGGGATTTTACTCCATGATTATGGCTTTGCTGTCCGGATTAGGATGGTTTTTAATCTGCAACCCGGAAAATTATCAAAAAATAATGGGAATATTCATTCTCGTCACCGTTTATCTTTTTGGACTGGAATTGAAGGAAGACCCCGCCAACGACAAAGCAAAAGTCGCTTTTTTAACTCTGATTCCAGCGTTGAACTTAATCCCGTTCATTTATCTGGCGGTCAAAAAAAACGCATGGAAGATTATTCTTGCCGGTCTGATTCTGGCCGGGCTTTCCGGATTGACCATCTGGCTGCTGACTAAACAGTATAACAAAACTGCGTTGACGCTCGCCATCATCGTTTATCTCGCCGGTATCATCACCTCATTGGTACGGAATAATAAACGAACTGATTCTTAGCCAAACTTCCGCAGGCTTAAAATGTGCATCTTGATAATCAACGACTTAGGTTATGTGGTGGCACAACTTCGCTTTCGCATCTTTTTAAGAGTTGCCGATTTTGCCGGCAGCGCCGCCATATTCACTCCCGGCTGTTAGTAAATTTACCGTTGACGTTCATCCGGTCTGACCGGCTTGCGCACTCACCATGGTGACCTAGCAATGAGTTGCGAGCAGCCTTCTGACTTCTTCAAAGCTTTCTTATAATTTAAAATATGTTTCGACAATGCGTCCGGCAATCTGTTTGCCGCGATCATTGCCGTGAACTACGTCACGCTGGAACCACTGCCACGGCTTGCCGGATTGACCAAGATAATTATGCCAGATTGTTGCCATATCCAGAAATTCTACTTTCTGTTCCTCCGCCAACTGACGCTGTTTTTCAACAAATGGATTCGTTGTCCAGGTTTGCGCCGGAAGCGCCACCGCCAGATTGTTCTCATCATACAAACGCCAGTCGTTGCCCAGTGGTCCGGACATTAACAAAATTTCGCACCCGATTTGCTGTTTGGTCATTTCAATCACTTTTCGGATTGCGGCAATATCGTCTTTCTGAGAAATGCCGCCGATAATCAATAAATCAGGCTTGAGGTCAGTAACATAACTTTTGAATTGTTCCGAATCCTGATAATACCAGCAACCGGTCGAGCCACGCACTGAGCAGATGAATTTCAGATCGGCCTTCGGATATTGCCGCATCAACAGCGACTGAAAATTGGAATTGAACGTGTCATTGATAATACTGTCGCCAAGCATTACCACCCGCCACGGTTTGCCGGTTTTCATCGCTTCGACAGTTTTTGGCAAAAGTTTCAGACGGTTCGCTGGAGGAACATAAGACAATGGCGGCAGGGTCTGATAGAGCCGGTCGCACCATTCGGCGGCATCTTTTGCCGGAATTGGTTTTATTTGTAAATTCCAGGCTTCAATGCCTTTTACTGATTGCAGGAACGGGTGTATGGCGGCGGCGTGTTCACGTCCGTAGATTACTTGTTCATAATGGCATTTTCCCTTGTTGGCATAAACCGAAGAATAAATATCTGAAACCAGCATTTTGCCATTTTTATCGTTGAAAAAGACCCCCCAGCAACAATCATTTGGCGCTTTGGCATCAAAAGTGAGCGAATAAAATTCAAATTCATTCTTGGTCGCTGGAATCGCCGGACCGAGCAATTGGCCGCCTTTGTCCGGGTAATAGCCTTCTGCCTGGTTATAAACTTGGCCGCCGGGATTGGCGGACGGAATAAATTTCCAGCCTGCGGTTTTGTCGCTGATTTTTCCCGGGCAGGAATAAAGTACATCCCCGGCAAATCCGGTGGCGGTCAGCGCACATAACGCCGCAGAGGTAATAGTTTTTTGCGTAGCGGTCATAATTTTACCTTTGTAAGAATTAATTGAGAATTGCGTCAGGTCCAATCGGCATGCCCATGGCATCATGTTGTTGCATGGATTCCGGAATTATCAGAATATCTGCCTTAATCGGGCAAAATCCTTTCGGGTCAAGCAACGAAATACGACAATAACCGAAGTTGCCTTTGTCCAAAGCATTTTTCAGCGCGTCGGCCCAAATCGGAATTTTAACTTCAACGGTTTTGCCCGGTGCGCAGGAAACTTTTACATCGTGGAATTGCCGAACCATGCACATCCAGTTTCCCCCGCCATTCTGTTGCGTCCGGATAACGCATTCGGAAAGATTAATGGCATTGTACTGATTAGTAATTTTGAATTTTATATATTTGTCGCCGGGTCTCCAGGAAACTCTGGCCGGGAACCAGACCGGAGCGAACAATACGCGCAACGCCCAGAATTGCGGTTTAGGCAACAGGTCGGCGGTAATCACGCCCCAATTGGCATCTTCTCCCCATCTGGTCCAACCCCACGGATTGCCTTCATGTCCTTTGCCTGCTCCGCAGCAAAGCCACGGAAAATATGCGCCGCCGAGACAGGTTGGATCGTGCCGCATATTGCCCCACTCATTTTTCAGCCGGTCATAAAATGCTTCCAGCGTATTCTGGCCGGAAAGCGGGTCAGCCTTTTCGTCAGCGATTACCGACAAATATGGACTGTTTATCATGTCCGGCTCCAAACAGAAAATCCCATATTCTGAACTGAACCAGCAACCGCTCCAGCCGCGTTTTAACGCTTCTTCGCGGGTGATTTCAACCATGTCGGCTTCCCAGCTGTTGGGATTGACGATTTTGCCTTCTTCCCGGAATTGTTTCTGCAGAACAAAGCTGTAATGAATATCGGCAATATCGCCGACGCGCAACTCAAAAATTCCTCTGATTTTGTTGGCCGGCCCCGGAGGCGGGAACATGGTCGGGCGGCTTGGATCCAGCAGATGGCAGAACTGGTCATAAATGTGCAAATGATTCCAGCCATCCGCCGCAACCG
>JBAYVM010000213.1:0-5633 GCA_041674645.1 Victivallaceae bacterium
CGCAGTCCAAAGACGCTTCGCGTCAGAAGTTCCAGCGAAGCCGGTTAGGTTCAGACAAATTCATAAAAAAGAGGCGCACCGGGAACTTTTTTGAGTTGAGTTCGCTCATAATTTAGAAAGTTTAGTCGCATCTTCAAATCCCGGGAAAAAGATTTTCACGCAAGCGGGTCATGTGTTCAAAGGCTGGAGCGGTGCATCGGAAGACCTTCGCGTTTCATCATTTCCGCCTGGCGGTATAGCGGCGATGATTTTCAATCTTGTCCGACACCACACCGCTGATAAATGAAACGTCAAATTTAGTTTTGCCGCTGATTGAATCCAGAAAATCTCCAGCGGTAATTAAGACTCGGAGAAATCCCGGCGCAAACGCACATGCCAACGCAACGCGTTTTTATAATTCGACTCATGCCGACGGCAGTATTCCGCAAGAGAAAGACCACTGCCCCAATAACCGGCAAGCGCCTGCTGCCAACGCCGACAGGCAACCCCGCGTTTTTTCATAAAATATCCTTCCGTTAGTTAATGGAGGATAATTTACACGGCTGGAAATAAAACAACAGATGGACATGGCTGGACGCTTACTTGCCACCGTGGACGTTTTCGTCAACCGTATCAGTTACTTCTGCGGAAGTCGGTTGTTTTCTAAAAATCGCGAACCCGGCAGCTTGCCAGAAGAATGAGAATATCGGTGAGCTATTAAACTTACTGTTTTAGATAGAGATTAATATTCTCAATCATTTCTTCCTGAATTTCCGCGACATTGGCAATGGCATCAAGAATATTCTCCGCCTCATCTGGCTGCAAGGTGTTTTCTTCTGAATTTATCAGTTCCAGCAATTCAGTCAAATAAAGAGAAGATTCAGCCATTTGCTTTATTTCCTTCTCCGGCAAGTCTTTTATGTTCAGTTCCATGTCCTGAAGGTATTCCAGCCATGACACTCTGGTATCAATAATCTCAAGAATCCGTTCCCGGAATTCAGCCTTGGGCTCATCCTGAAGACGGCTGTATTTTTCTGAAATCAGTTCCCAGCGATCTTCTATGTAATTCACAAATATCGCTTCCTGCGCGTCGTCGGAAAAAGTTAATTTTTCGTGATTGAAGCACCGGCTGAAAAACCGGTCAAATTCCAGTTCGCCGCGATAACACTGATCCAGAATATAAGCATCTATTTCCGTAGCTTTCAGCGGAGACCCGATATCCGCAAGAATTTCATCTATTGATGATACTTTGCCTTTAGAAACCATCACTTCATCTGGAAGCGCAACGGACTCGCTTTCACTTGGCGTCAATGTCCTGCCCAACACCGTGTGTCCGGCATTTTCAAAGTTTATCTCAATCCGGTCGGTTTTACGATAAAATTCATCCAGCGAAGCGCCTTGATTACCAAAGAGCGATTTGCCGCCGAAGAAGAACGCCCAACGCAACTGGTCAGGGATTTCCAGGTAGTTATCAAACCGGTCAATGACTTTCTCCAAAGCGTCAGCAAAGTCATTTACCCACGATTCAATATTTTTATTTTTGCGTTCCGCTCCTGAAAGATATTTAAAAGAAAAAACCCCCTTATCCCAATCTTTTATCGTCACCTGAAGCGCATCGCCGCTGCGGAATTCATGTCGGCGGTAAAAATCTTTCATATTGAATACATTCAAAGTAACTTTGCGCACCGGAGCAACCCGGTTCAGCAAGGCGGAATTGGACGAATCTTCCGCTACAAAAAAATCAAATATTTGTTCTGAGCCCATTAAAATATGAAAAGGAATTGTTTCGGTAACGTCGCAAGAGAATTTAAAAATATCCTGCGCCTGCTTCGTGCTTTCGTCTATAAGTTTTACCTCGGACGGAAAAATCTCACTATCGCAGAAGGCGCTGAAACGGTGACCGGGAAACAACAAATTATTCTCTATTTCCAGTTCATCCGGAGTCAGGTTAAATACTTTACTGTTAAAAAACGCACGTTGCAAAATATAACTGTTATTCTCAAAATCTTTAAACAGCGAGTCGTCGGAATCAAGTTCGCGCTCAATGCGTTCTCTGGTCGCCTCATCGTCATGTTTCAGCCGGTGCAAAATATCATCTGCAGTAATCTGCCCGTCTTTTGCTTCCGCCAGTGCCGCAAAAATCGCTTCATCAATTATTTTAGAGTCAATTTTATTAGTCATAACACCGCTCCCTCACGCATCAAATCCAACTAATTTAGAAACTTTTTCAAACAGAAATTTACGCAAATGCACTTCAAGTTCAGGCTGTTCCCAAGTTTTCAGTTCATCCACCGTTACCGCATCCTGCAAATCAAACATTCCACTGGCAGTACGTCTTAAATTGTAAAGCACAGCACCACAGCCAAGTTTTTTACCAATATCCGCGCAAAGCGTTCTGATATATGTTCCTTTTGAGCACCTTACTTTAAAATCACAATACGGCAACTCAACGCGGGTAATCTCAATTGATTCGATAACAATATCTTTAGCGTCACGTTCAACTTCAATCCCCTGCCTTGCCAGTTCGTAAAGACGTTTTCCATCTTTCTTCACGGCTGAAACCATCGGCGGCGTCTGCTGTTGTGCTCCGACAAAACCGGCAATGGTTGTTTTCAGGGCATCTTCCGTAACTCCGGAATAATCATTTTCCGCCGTAATTGCGCCATCCATATCCTGAGAATCCGTTTCCGTACCGAGCAATATCGTGGCCTCGTAAACTTTATCTTCACCACTGAATTTCTGACTGAGTTTGGTGAATTTTTCAAATACTACAACGAGCAAGCCCGTCGCGGCCGGATCCAGAGTGCCGCAATGTCCAACCTTGGGAATATTAAATCTGGAACGGATAAAATTTACCACATCAAAACTCGTCCATTCTTTTGGTTTGTCAATCAGTAAAATTCCACTGGTTTTAAATGCCGGCAATCCATGCTTATTCGAATTATATCTCATTAAGAACCTTTTCCACATGTGCTAATAATATTTTTTCCGCGCTTTCTCTGGAAGTGGTTTTTATCAAACCTCCAGCCGCCAATTCATGTCCGCCGCCGTTCAGTTGCCGTGCAATTGCTCCAACTGAATATTTAGGATTTTTTGACCGCAGAGAAATTTTAAATCCCTCTTCACGAGGTTGCATAATCGCCACAATTTCAGTGCCTTTAATTACCCGCAATGCTTCGATTAAACCTTCAGTATTGCGCATGTCAATACTATATTTTTTCAAAAGTTCATTAGGAATAAAAAACCAGGCAAAACGTCCGTTGCATTTCAGGCGCAAATGATGCATCATCAATTCTGCTTCAAATTCCTGCTGAATCAGCGGATTTGAAAAGAACATATTAAGCACAATTTTATGATAGTCTGCATTCAATTCTAACAGTTCGGCCGCTTTGCGCAACACATCCGGCGAAGTATTATCAAAACGAAATCCGCCAGTATCCGTCACAATTCCCAACATCAACAGCGAAGCCGTGGTCGGGGAAATTTGCCATTCTGGAATTTCCTTAAAAATAGAGTAAATAATCTCCGCCGTCGCGGCCGCTTTCGGCATAACGAGATTCCACTTTCCGAACTGCGAATTATCTGGATGATGATCAATATTCAGCACCGGCAGAACAATATCGTTGAAAGCCAAATTTGCTCCCATACCAGCGCGTGTAGTTTTCGGATTATCCAGACTGATACAATAATTATACGAATTAAGTTCTATTCTGGACAGTTCAGAACGGAAATCGCATGGAGCAAAGTCCAGATATTTTTCCGGAAGCGGTTCCGGCAGAAATGCATCGGCAGTTTTCCCGTTTTTGCGCAACATGCTAAGCATGCCAAAAATGGAACCTAATGCGTCACCGTCCGGATGTTCGTGAGTAATAATCAGAAAATTATCATTCTGTCTGAGCCAATCAGCCGCCGATTTTATTGAAAACTCAGTTTGCGCCATCGCCCAACCCTTCATCAATGATTGACAAAACCCGGTCTCCGTTCTCAATCCGGTCATCCAATTTAAACTCAAGCACAGGAGTATATTTCAACACCACATCATGAGCTATTTTCTTTTGCAGAAGCACACGGTTATTAAGCAGATTTTTAACTACTTGATTTTTTATATTCTTGTCCCCGCCAAAAACACTGATAAACACCAACGCATTGCGCAGGTCAGCAGAAGTTTTAACTTCAGTAACGGACACGAGGATAGAATTTGTCGGAGCAATCATGCCGCGCTCAATAAGATCGGCAATTTCCCGTTTTAACAATTCATTCACTCTGGTAATTCTACTGACAGAGCCCATTATGCCATCTCCTTAATATGTATCTTACAAAGTCGCTTTTTTGAGCTCAATGTCATATAATTCAATACGATCGTTTTCCACAAAGTCAATAAAGTTGTCCAATCTGATGCCGCATTCAAGACCTGCCTTGACTTCTTTAACATCATCCTGAAAACGGCGTAACGAAATAACTTCGCCGTTATAAATCAACTCTTGATTACGGAATACTCTGGCTTTAGTTCCTAATTTAACCGATCCTTTTTCAATCATGCAACCGATGACTTTGGGGCCTTTAGAAACACTGAATATCTGAAGTATTTTTGCTGAACCAGCTTCTTTTTCACGTTTGTCAGGAGCCAGGCGTCCAGTCAACGCCGCCGTAATATCCTCAAGCAGTTCGTAAATAATACTATAAAGTCTTATTTCAACTTTTTTCTTTTTAGCCAGGTCATTTACGCCCGGATTAACGCGCACGTGGAAACCGATAACCGTCGCTTCTGACGCCGCCGCCAACATTATGTCGTTTTCTGTAATCGCGCCTACGTTATTGATAATAATATCGACTTTGATTTTTTCTGAAGGTAATTTTTTCAAAGAATCTGCGATTGCCTCGCCAGAACCTTTGACATCAGATTTGATGATTATCTTGAGATTATTCTGATTTTTATTATTTATTTTGCTGAACAGGTCTTCAACATTTGCCACAACATCTTGAGCCAGATTGACTGAACGATTGGAATGAATACGGTTTTCCGATTTTATTCTTGCGTCTTTTTCATTCTTGCAAACCGTCAATACGGAACCGGCGTCAGGAGCTCCGGACAAGCCGACAACTTTTACCGGAATACTTGGTCCAGCGCTTTTGACCCGTTCGCCTCTTTCATTAATCAAGGTTTTGACTTTACCAAAAAACTCTCCGCACAAAACAATATCGCCAACCTTCAACGTTCCATTCTGCACCAGCACGCTGGCCGTAGGACCTTGTCCCTGTTCAAGTTGCGATTCAAGAGCAACACCTCGCGCACTTCTTTTCGGATTACCTTTTATTTCCAGTAATTCCGCTTCCATAAGAATTCGTTCCAGCAAGTCATCAATCCCCTGCCCGGTTTTGGCGGAAACTTTTACGACTCCGACTTCACCGCCCCAGTCTTCACTCATCAGATTATTCTGTTGCATTTGCAGAATAATTTTATCCGGGTTGGCATTCGGTAAATCTATTTTATTTATAGCCACGATTATGGGAACGTTTGCAAATCTGGCATGATTCAAAGCTTCCACCGTCTGAGGCATAAATCCATCTTCTGCCGAAACCACCAGCACGGCGATATCGGTAGAGTTAGCGCCTCTGGCACGCATTTGGGAAAATGCTTCATGACCGGGAGTATC
>JBAYVM010000214.1:0-5603 GCA_041674645.1 Victivallaceae bacterium
ATTATCCCGGCTGGATAACATGTTTATAGAATAATCAAGCAAAAAAATCTGCGACTCCGCAGGAGTCGAACATTCTATTTTCGTTGGGCTATAAACGTGTGACGCCTCCGGCGTCAGTTTCTTTATCCGGTAAAATTGGTTGTTGCCTGAACAGACTGGTTTTTATGCGAACGCAAAAATGGCCATTCAATTAGACCTTTTAGTGAGCGCTGGATAATATTATTGCACGAATAATAAAATCAAATATCTTCATTATTTCAGTATATGAAAAGGTGAAAATTGGAATGCATAATCCATCTGGTATAAAACTGCTGTAAAGAATCATTATTGTTTTCATTTTTTTCCCGGACAAAAATATATTAATCCTTGAAAATGTGTGGTATAGATGGAATATTTTCTGACTTTGTAATTGCGGGCGAAAAACGTCTGCTGGATAAATATTTCAGGGAAAAATAGAATATGGATTGTAAAACTTGCACTAAAGAAGATTGTTCGTCAAAGAATCGTAAGCCGGAAGAAGACTTGGAGCATTTTCTGGAACGGCAGGAACTGGCGAAAAGACTTTGTCTGATTAAGCACAAAATATTGGTGTTGTCCGGCAAAGGCGGCGTCGGGAAAAGCACCGTGGCGGTAAATTTGGCTGCGGCGTTGGCGAACGAAGGTTTTAATGTCGGTCTGATGGATGTGGATATTCACGGGCCGAGCATTCCAACAATGCTCAATTTAAAAGATGTAAAATTGTCACAGACGGAAAACGGCATAATCCCGGTGTCCGTCGGCCCGCATTTTAAAGCTATTTCAATTGCGTTTTTCCTGGAACATCCGGAACAGGCGGTTATTTGGCGCGGACCGATGAAAATGGCGGTCATTAAACAGTTTATCAAAGATGTTGACTGGGGCGAATTGGATTATTTGATTATCGATTCTCCGCCGGGCACCGGTGATGAACCGCTGTCAGTGGCGCAGTTGATTGGCGATATGGATGGCGGAATTATCGTTACCACGCCGCAGGAAGTGGCTTCCGCTGACGTGAGAAAATCGGTAAGATTTTGCGAGACAATAAAAATGCCGGTGTTGGGAATTATTGAAAACATGAGCGGCTTTGTCTGTCCGCATTGCAAAGAAACTACTGATATTTTCAACCGCGGCGGCGGCAGCAAACTGGCGGCGGAGATGAATGTTCCATTCCTCGGCTCTGTGCCGATTGACCCGTCGATAATGCAGGCGTGCGATGCCGGAATGCCGTTCATAACTGCTTACAGTAATTCGGTTGCCGCAAAAGAATTTGTCAAAATTATTGGACCAATAATCGGACTTGAGGCGGATGCCGTCAAGCAGGAGAAATAATATGGAAATCAATGTTCTTGAAAAAATCGAGCTGGTTTGCGGCGCAGCGGGAGTTGAGGTCGGAGAAGACGGTTTTACTTTGTCCAGAATGACTCCGGAGTTGACCGAACTTTACTCTTATTCAGAAGCCGCTGAAATCCGGGCAAGTTGTCCGTCAGGAATCAGGATTGCGTTTGTTTCCAATACTTCATTTGTCGCAATGCAAGTTAAATATGGACGGAAAGTGCGTGAACGGTTTGCCATTGATATTGTTGTTGACCGGGTGCAACGCATGACCTTTAATCCGTCGGAAGAAACGGAAATTTTTTCTTTCAGCACGGAAATTCCCGGGGCAGGGGATAAACGGATAGAAATATTTCTGCCGGTAATGGTGGAATGTACCGTGCAGGCGCTGGAAATTGAAGACGGCGCGTCGTTAGCGACGGTGGAAGAAGTTGACCGGATGATGTTTATCGGTGATTCAATTACCCAGGGAATAGAAGTAACCGCGCCTGCGCTTGCTTATCCGGCACAAGTGGCAGCGGCGCTGGAAAAAGATTTTCACAATATCGCAGTCGGCGGCGCGAAGATGAACGCCAATGTTGGCAAGCTGGCATTGGACCTGAAATGGAAGACCGCGTTCGTCGCTTTCGGAATTAACGATTTTAATCAATCCCGGCCACTGGCAGAATTCACTGCGGAAACTGAAGGCTTGCTGAAACATCTTTCCAGCCGGAAACGCGCCAAAATTTATGTGATTACTCCGTTGCCGTGGGCTGGCAGAACTACGCCAAATGAACTTGGCTTGAGTCCCGAGGATTACCGGCAGGCGATTCGTGATGCCGCCGGAAAAATAACCGGAGTGAAAGTAATCGAAGGCGCTGAACTGGTGCCGGATGATGCCGCTTTGTATGTCGATAACGTTCATCCGAACGATTCAGGCATGACGTTGCTGGCGGAAAAACTGTTGGAAAAAATCAAGCAATAAATCAGTTTGCAGGATTGGCGGCTGAATCTCCATTTTTTGGTTGCTGATCCTGATGACTGTAGATTATTTCGCCGTCGGACATGAGCAGGTTGCAATATTTGCCCAGATGATTTCTTTCGCGATCTTTGACAAGCAGGAAAGGTGTTTTTTCTCTAAGCGTGTGCTTCGCTCCGTAATAGATATAATCTGAAAATTCTTGGTTCGGACGTTGTCTGCCAGGACAGCGGAAAACGTCTTTACCCGTCAAATAACCCGAGTCTGATAAAGTATTTAAACCCGGCGGCAGATGTGATTCGTAGTCAAGAGCGTATTGCTGCAAAGCTAAATAGATTTGTTTAATATTGGAACCGCATACAATCCGCGCTGTTTTACCATGTGCATGCCCCAGGGTCGGTAGAATTATTCCGAAAGTATTAAATAGCAAAAACAGATAAAGAACTACCAATCTGGCTTTTCTCCACCCTCTGATTCGCTGGCTGAACGCGATATAAAGAATTAGTCCGCCTGTAATTAAACCTAAAAGAAAAGTGCCTAAAATCAAAAAACCTTCCAGGCGCATGGTTGCAAATTCCTCCCATGCGTCATACCATGATTCCGGGAAAAAATAATATAACCGGCCGGGATTATCGACGAGCGGGAACAAAATGAAAATCAGCAATAGTTCAAAGCCAAGAATATAAAACCAAGTCTACTTCAATAAAGTTAAAATTGCTTTTTTCATGAGCGTCTTTTGCTGTGGCGCGTCCACTTTTTTTAAGTTTGAAAATTATGGTTCCCGGATGGATTCATCGAGCGCCTTGATTAACGGATGGAGCAGATAGGAGATGATGCGGCGTTTGCCGACTTTGATTTCCGCGGTTACCTGCATTCCAGGAATGAGACGGAAAGTTTTTGGAACATTAGTGAGTTTTCCGGAAACGATAATTCTAGCCCGGTAATATGCCTGTTTGGCCTGAGTATTCTGCTGGTCTTGGAAGGTGTCTTCCGAAAGTATCCGGATTTTTCCATCGAGCGTGCCATGTTTTTGAAACGGGAAGGCGTCCAGCTTGATTCTGACCGGGGAGCCGATTTTTATGAGTCCGATATCCTGCGGCAGAATATTTACTTCCGCTTCGATTTTTGAATTCAGCGGCACTAGCGTAATCAGCGGTTCCGCTTCTCTGACTGCGGAACCTTCGGAGAATTGGGCGATGTCAAGCACGACAGCATCTTCCGGAGCTCTAAGCACAATAAGTGCGTTAAGCCGGTTGGCTTTTTCCAGTTCCTGCATGGCATCGCTTTGTTCGCGTTTGGTTTTTACCATTTCCTCGGTAATGTTTTTCTGCCATTCTTGAATGAAAGAATTTTTTTCCGCATTGACGGAAAGCTCTTCGTGTTCCAGTTCAATCAATTTATTTTTCAGGTTATCGACATCGGATTCCATCTGGAGCCGGGAAATTTGAGTTTCCAGTAATTGTTTAAGCGAAACGCTTTTGCGTTTTTCCAGTCCTTCAAGCATCTTTTCTATGCGTTGCAATGTTTTTAGCCGTTCCTGTTGTTTTAATACGCTTTGACTGGTGGTATTGTGCGCGGCCTGCAATCTTTTTTCATTCTGTTTATAGTAATCAAGTTTTTCATGGTAGAATTGATTGCGTTTGGAGAAAATAGCATTCTGCCATTGATCGTCTTTGCTGGTTTTATCTGTATTTTCAATGGAACTTTTACCGTTGAATTCTGCGCGGAGCCGGTTGAACTGGGCGTTAAGGCTGTTCAATTGTTCTTGCAGTCGGTCAACGTTTGCCTGATTGAAGGTAGGGTCAAAAGTAATGAGAATTTGTCCTTTGCTGACCGTCTGGCCGACTTCAACATTGAGTTTCTTGATGACGACGCGCTCCAGCGGCTTCATGATGATATTGTTCGAAGAGGCAATTAATTTACCTTGAGCGACCACGATTTTATCTACTTCAAAAATACATGCCCAGGCGACCACAGCCAGGAACAGCAACAGAATCAGCGCAATGCCGTGGCGTCCCAGCCATGGCAGTTGCTGATTTTCAAGCTCTATAGAATCCGGTTGGAATTCAACAATATCCCGGTCTAAGGATAAACTTTTTGATTTTTCGCTCATACGAACCTCCCCATCTGCTGCTGCCAGAATTCCTGATAAATGCCCGGTTGTTTGACCAGTTCAGCGTGAGACGCAAACGCCGTTTTGCGGCCTTTGTCCATTACTAGAATCCGGTCGGCATCGTGGATAATAGACAGCCGGTGCGAAACAATAATTACGGTTCTCCCGGCAGCGATTTTTGCCAGATTCTTCTGAATCAACGTTTCGCTTTCCGGGTCAAGTGCGCTGGTGGCTTCGTCGAAAATCAGAATTGTCGGGTTGGTCAGCAGGGCGCGGGCGATTGCCAGACGCTGTTTCTGACCGCCGGAAAGATTCGACGCGTTTTCTTCCAGCAACGAATCGTAGCCTTTCGACAGTTCTTGAATAAATTCGTCGGCGCCAGCCAGTTTGGCGGCGTAAATAATCTCATCCAGAGTGGCGTTGCGTTTAGTTATCGCGATATTTTCCCGCACGCTGCCGTGGAAGAAATAATTGTCTTGCAAGACCACGCCGATGCTGCTGCGCAGATGCGCTTTGTCGATTTCTTTAATGTCTATGCCGTCAGCTTTTATGATGCCGCCTTGAACAGTATAAAGCGCCTGAAGCAGTTTGGTCAAGGTGGTTTTTCCTGAACCGCTTCTGCCGACGATACCGATGACACTGCCAGCGGGAATTTCCAGCGAGAAATCTTTGATTACCGGCAGTGTGTCCGGGTTATACTGGAAGGTTACGTTTTCAAAACTGAGATTGCCTTTCAGTGGATTGTGAACGCCGCCGCCGTCCGGCTCGCGAGGCGCATTCATTACCTGACCCAACATTTTTACCGAGAGTGCGGTCTGCTGATATTCATGAATCAGCGATACCAGTTTTACCAGCGGTCCGGAAACCCGCCCGGAAAGCATTTGAAATGCAATCAATGCGCCGACGGTCATTTCTTTATCAAATACACTTTGCGCTCCAACCCAGATAATCGCGACGGTCATCAACTTTTCTATCAGTTGGCTGAGTGTTTTGGCGGTAAGAGAAATTTTTCCCACCCGGAAATAACGAGTTATGGCGAAGGCGGTGGAGTCGTTCCATTTCTTTTTCTGAACCGGTTCCAGCGCGAGCGCTTTGATGGTGCTGACACCGTGAATGGCCTCAACCAGCATGCCCTGACGTTTGCCTTCCGCCTGGTAAAGCTCGTGAAGCCTGGATTGAAAC
>JBAYVM010000215.1:0-5590 GCA_041674645.1 Victivallaceae bacterium
ACCTGCCGTCTGGCGAAACATTCAATTCCGAACGCTGGATTCTCACAGCTTCAGAGAGCCGCGTTGAAGACATTATAGATAGTTATTATGCCTTGTTGAAGGAACGACATAAATTTCCGGGCGCTACATCGCCGCTCAGGGAAGAAGCCGTCTGGGGATCTTGGAATTATAATGCGCGCCAAGGCGGGCATGGCGATATTACGCATGATTATATTATTGCAAACGCCAAAGCGTTAGCCGGTAATTTCAAGAAAGTCAGATGGGCAATGATTGACGACGGCTATCAGAACGGAGTGGACTTCCGCCCAAAAGGCGAAATAATCGGCATAGACAATTTCCACAAATCGCTTAATCCGTATTGCTCAAATATCCGTTTCCCGCATGGCATGGGCAACGTTGCTAAAGGCATTGCTGATGCCGGATTGAAACCGGCAATATGGAGCGCTCCGGTTATTCTAAATGACAGCGTTTTGGCAAAAGAACGCGAGGAGTGGATATTGAAATTTTCGGGCGGCAAAACGTTTTGCAATAAATCAGTATATTTGGATTATTCCATTCCAGAAGTGAGAGAGTATATAAAATCAGGCTGGAATGTTATTTTCAATGAATGGGGCTTCAAAGGCTTGAAGTGTGACTTCTGGACACCGGCATTTGAAATTCCCGATATAGAATGCAGCAATAAGGACATGACCGCCATTCAACTCAGAAATATGTTCCTGAAAGACATAAACGCAGTCAAGCCTTCCGATGGTTTTCTGTTGACATGCTGCACGGTAAACGCGGGCAATCCATTCCTTGGGATTTATGCCGATGCGTCGCGAAACGGCCTTGACTCCGGCGATGGGGACTGGGAGTCAATTTCCCGGTGCGCTAAATGGCTCTCCGTATCTTCGTTATTTTACCGGGGGGACGCGTTGCTGGCTAACGCAGACAGCATTGGCTGGTGTAACGATATTTCTGCTGATGAAAACAAGTTATGGGCCACTTTTGCGATGATGACTGGCGGAATGTGTGAAATCGGCGGCGACATGACAAACTTGACGCCTGACCGCAAAAAATTCTTTGATACGGTTACAGACTTTTTCAGGCCGACTAAAAGATGTGTTCATAATCTGCTTGACTGCGGAATCGGAAAACTGCCGGTTACGCAATGCAGGCTTGAGCGGGATGACTTGTCGTTTGACGCGTATTTGAATTGGCATGAATATCCGTCTGAAATAAACATTACTTCCGGCGGAACGGATTTGTGGACAGGAAAATTCTGCGGCAAGGGAAATTACAGAATGTCGAGGCATATGCCTCTGTGCATAAAAAACGATTAAGAAGCTTGAATCTGATGTAATAAGCAATTAACTGAGGGAGAGAGAAAATGCTGAATTTAATTTACAAACGTTTATCTTTATGGATGTGGGCTATAGCTTTGTCATTGCTTTCCGCTTGTACCGTTTACTCTGAGGACATCCCGAAAATCTTCGACTGGCAGACATTTGCTGACACTTCCGTTCCCGGCGTGACGCCTGTTCCGCATGCGCTTGATTTAGGCTACAATCACGACTGGCAAGGATTATATGCCAATCAGGCGGCAAATAACAAAATTATTGGCTTGATGCTCAAGGTGCGTACAGGGCCATATGATGGCTCATATAATCCCAATGCGTTAAGCACAGTCATGGACTACATTAATACCAATGGTTACTATTTGGATTTTGTATTTGCTGATTTTGAGGGAACAACCAGAGACTTAAACTGTCAGTCAATGGTTAACCAGGTACGGACACACGCCAACTCATCAATCAACAATGCTTATATTGGCAATTATGGTGACAGCGCAACATCCTATGACTACGCGGACTGTCAAGCCAGTTTTGATCGCACTGCCCGGCATGACTTTTACGTCAACAGTGGAATGAACGTATCCATGCCAATCACATATCCTTACAGCGCTTACAGAAATCACTTCGTAAATCCCTCAAACAAATTCGGCTCGAACATTTGCATCAGTATCCCTCAAGCTTTGTTCTGGGCCCCGCTGGAAAGATATTCCGCGGCCAAACGGGAATTGCCGCCCGGACATAAGATAATTCCGTGGATGGGATATTTTGTTCAAATCTATTATAGTGATGGAACGCCTTATCTCGCGCCGCCGCCATCAAAAGAAGAATGTCGTTCTTTGCTGCAACATATCAGGTTGCGCGGAGCAGACGGTTATTACACTTGGGGTTCAACTGATGGAGACATTGAACCGCCAGTTTATACTTCACGCACTGAATATCGCGATGATATGTACGCCAACGCCTGGCGTCCACTTGATTGGTTTTTCGCGTTACCCGGGAAGAGTGAAATATTAAATTTTACGACCAACAAAACCGGCGGCATTGAATGGTCGGGAATGCGGCGCGGCAATCACTGCCTGTTTATTTTCTCCAACTATACCACAAGTGCGGTTACAGTAAATCTACCGACAACAATCGAAAATTTGCCGGCAACCTCCCCAATAATTGCCGCCGCTGACACTGAAGGCACTGGAAGCAGTTTGCTGATGGACTATGTAATCGGACCGAAAAGCTACTGGAAACTCGAAGGCAATGCCAACGATTCCATGGCGGCTGGAACTAATGGTGCAATCACCGGAACGACAACGGTTACAGGCAAGACCGGCAATGCCTTGTCTTTCAACGGCACCTCTGACGGCATCAGTTTCGGCGACGTGCTGGATTTGGGGCTGGACGACCGCAGTATTTCCCTCTGGTTCAAGACCACGACCAGCGACGCTAATTACCGCGTATTACTGTCTAAAGGTTATGCGGCTACGACCAATCATCATGCCATCTTTCTGCTTAACGGCAAAATTTACTGCATTATGAAAATATCCGGCGTCTACCGGAACATCAATACCGGTGTGACCGCGAATGATGGCAACTGGCATCATATTGCAGTTACAATCCAGCGAAACGATAAAATGAAACTGTATTTGGATGGAAGCTTAAAATCTCAGGTGGACATTAGTGCCGATGAAAATGTTGATGCTCAGGACATATACGGATTTTATCTGGGACGCAGTAATATCGGACAATATTTTGAAGGCTCAATTGATGAAGTAAAAATCTTTACCAGCGTTATTAGTGAGAAGGAAATTTTTGATGAATATGCGTCATGCGCCTTGAGCGTCAGACTGGATGAACGTCAGGGCGCAGTTGCGCATGATGACACCATTGTTCCACATAACGGCACGGTCGTCGGCGCAATCACCGAAGACGGCAAAAGCGGCGGAGCATTGACTTTCAACGGCGTCTCTGATGGTGTAAGTTTTGGCGACGTGCTGGATTTGGGACTGAACGACCGCAGTATTTCCCTCTGGTTCAAGACCACGACCAGCGACGTTAATTACCATGTATTACTGTCTAAAGGTTACGCAGCTACGACCAATCATCATGCCATCTTTCTACTTAACGGCAAAATTTACTGCATCATGAAAATATCCGGAACCTACCGGAATATCAATACCGGCGTGACAGTGAATGACGGCAACTGGCATCATGTCGCGGTGACAATTCAACGTAATGACAAAATGAAGTTGTATCTGGACGGCGCGCTCAAGGCCAATGTTGATATCACCGGCGATGCCAGTGTAGATGCCCAAGACATCTACGGCTTCTATCTGGGGCGTAGCCATTACGGACAATATTTTGCCGGTTCGATTGACGAGGTCAAGATATTCGACAAAGCATTGAATGACGGCGAAGTAAGCCAGTTGTATAACTAATACTGATGCCTGCACCCTTGCCAGCCATGCAGGATGACATGACTGGCAAGGATTCACAAAACAACGTCATAAAAATTCCGTAGATAGTCACTTGACAATTAAAGAGGAATTTCAGAAAAATCACACAATAAATAACTGATGGTTATTTTCCCTGAACTGCCAAAAATGGCTTGTTCAGCCTGCATTCAGTGGACAAGCCATCCGCTTCATTCATAACGCCACGTCAGCATGGCAATTTTTGACTTGCAATGGCGACATCACGGCAAATAAAATTACAACACACCCACAGCTGCCTTGACTGCTCTTTTTAGGATAAGCGACCTAAAATTGCCGTAAGGACTAAACCATCGCCCCAAAAAACAAAAAAAAACACAATATTTTTCAGAATGCTATTGACTTTTAATGGAACAACCATGTATCATCTTAAGTAAAGGTAAACTTGAGGCATAACATGCGAGAACCAGTCAAAAGATTAGAACTATACGAAGCAATAAAGCGGGATATTGCAAATAGAATTTATTTGCCTGGCGAGTTTCTGCCGAATGAGTTGGAACTGGCAGCAAAATACGGATATGCCAGAAATACTGTGCGTCCGGCGCTAAGCATGCTTGAGGATGAAAAAATCCTTGAATTAATGAAAGGCAAAGGTCGCCGCATCTGTCAGCCGGAAGTCGAAAAGCCTCAAGTTCCACTGACTTTCCTGTTGCCATGCGCAGACTTTCTCAGCGAAACTATTCAAATTCCTCAATCATTGCATACGCGTCAGATACTCCAGGGCGTGTCGCAAGTTGCTTTTGAGCATAATTGCCGAGTACAGACTGTTCCAGTTTCCAGCACCAATGACCAACACAATATTGACTGGGGTCAATTGGATTTCATTGATTCAACCAGCAAAGTTATAGTGACTACTCATTGGTATTGCAATCTGTTACCCTTGCTTAAGGTGCGCGGCTGTAAAGTTGTGCATATCGAAAATCAAACTTATCATACTAAGCTTTATGCAAATTATCTTAAAAACTGGCGCGTGCTGACCATCGACCGCATCAGCGCTATGGAAAGAGCAGTAAAATTTCTGGCGGATCGCGGTTGCGAACGGATTGCGTTAGTGCGATTCGGCCTTAGCGAAAAAGATCATCCCGTTTTGTCCGGTTATAAATCAGGACTGAAAAAGTGCGGGCTGCAATATTGCGCCTGGCTGGATGTCGAAAATTACCCCAACAAAGCGATTACCCGACTTACTGCTGATTTTTATCAAAAAAACAACTTTGACGCCTTAATCCTGGATCCATATCAAGTATGTATGCTGCGGACACAGAAATCCTTGAATCATTGTCTCGCCCTGCCGGATAATGTTAAAATTATGGCTGATGACGAAATAGGCTATAATCAGCGCACATTTCCATCTCTGTCCAGTCTTGATTATCAATATGAAGAAATTGGACGAGCCGCAGCGCAATATTTGCTGAAAGAGGATTTCAGACCAGGAAATGAAATATTTCCCGCTAAAATAATTGAACGCGAGTCAACCATATGTGAAACGGAACAGTTAACGTTATTAGCAACGTAAAAAATGAAAGGAGACAGTCTAACTAATTATGCATTCAATCAAACCCAAAAAAGCCATCAACAACAAAAAGGAAATGGAAAAATGAAAAAACCAAAAAGTCGTAAACCGTTCACGCTTATTGAGTTGCTCATCGTTATAGCAATAATAGCGATACTGGCCAGCATGCTGTTGCCAGCGCTGAATAAAGCCAGAGACCGGGCAAAGACATCACTGTGCGCCGCTAATGTAAAACAAATTGTTTTGGGCTGGATTTCATTTTC
>JBAYVM010000216.1:0-5580 GCA_041674645.1 Victivallaceae bacterium
AATTGGTTTCATAATCTCATTCCCTCTCACTGCATCCGGCTTGCGAGCTGGATCATTTCCATCGTGTTTAGACGTTGAACAGTTTTAAATCAGATATTTTTCATATTTATCAAGTATACACTGTTTTACCCGGCAAAACCTTTAATAAAGTTTCAAATAATAGCATTATATTCCCATATTTTAATTGTTTTTGCTTTTCCTCATAAATAGTTGTAAGTCAGCTTGATTATATATTATTGAATATATATTGTTTGAATTATAGAATCCATATAAATATAAAAATAAGTGCAGTTATATGCAAATAATAAAGGAATACAGCCGGGTTTTTATGCGTGATACGGATTTTCCGTTACTGGTCCGTTATCAGCTGCAGCAGGCAACACCTTTACATTCCCATGAATTTGTGGAAATAATCGTTATTCTTGCTGGGCACGGAACACATCAAACCAAATTCGGCAGTTACTGTATTCATACAGGTGACGTCATGGTTATTCCTCGGAGCGGCGTCCACGGTTACCTGGAAACGGACGGTCTGGAGTTGCTTAACGTGCTTTTCGACCCTAAACAACTGCCTCTACCGCTACTTGACTTGTATAAATTGCCTGGTTATAATGCCTTGTTCGGGCTGGAAAACGACTTTTTTGAAAAAAAATGTTTTTATCCGAAATTTCATATTGAAGAAGATAACTTCAAGATAATCAAGACAATACTGACCGAAATGCGACAAGAAAGTGAAGACCGAACTCCCGGATTCCACTGCTGTCAGATGGGGTATTTCATGGCCCTGCTCGTTAACCTCAGTCGTCTCTATACCGAAAATCTGGACAGCATTCACGAACCGTCCTTGAATATCGGCAGGATAATAAGCTATTTGAACTTCAATTATCAGAAAGATATCAACCTGACTGAGATTCTGCATAAAGTCGGAATGTCTAAAAGTACATTCATGCGGAACTTCAAACAGGCAACCGGTGTTACCCCGATTGATTACCTGATTCGCATGAGAATTGCGAAAGCGTCCTGTCTACTCCATGAATCCAATCTAAGCATCTCGGAAATTGCATACCAGGTAGGCTTTGCCGACAGCAACTATTTTTCCCGGTCATTCCGGGAAATAGCCGGAGTAACTCCGCGTAAATTCCGCATTCAAACTCAAAGATAATCCAGTTTTATTCATCATTTTCCTGCATGATTGTTTCATGAAATTTGTAAATAAAAATTTTGCGGGAAATAAAGAATCTCTTACCGTACAACCCTATCTCCGAGGCAAGCCTCGATGTATTACGGACATGCTTCCACGCCTTGCGGGCGTACAGAGATTCGAAAACAAAAACCAATAGATAAAAGCTAACGCATACCCAAGCCAGGGGGCGGAAAACTTACTCAGGGAATATGGAAACTTTACTGAGCTCTGATATTCATGTCTCTCTTAGCAAGTTACCCGATAATTAAAAAAACAGCTATAAATTCTTAAACCGCATCAACGAATTTATGAATGTAAGGCTTTAAGGCGGCGGCCCAAATTTCATATCCTTCCGGGTTTAAATGACCGCCATCCCGAAAAAGTGCTTTTTTCTGAGTTCCGTCA
The DNA here is from genome assembly GCA_041674645.1 of Victivallaceae bacterium. Lineage (GTDB taxonomy): Bacteria > Verrucomicrobiota > Lentisphaeria > Victivallales > Victivallaceae > JBAYVM01. The sequence goes on from JBAYVM010000216.1 coordinate 1,589, forward strand.
GCATTCATAAACTGATTGGTCAGGTCAAACAAGGTAACGTTGGCGCGTTCCGTTAAAGCTTTCGCCAGAATTTGGTTTAATTCTGTTACCTTTTGCTGGTATTCTTCGTTTACCAGAGCTCAATACTTGAGCAGACGCGTGGGTCTAATTGGAAGTCGGCGTTTTCTTGATTTTAATTTCCTTGCTTCCTGCGCAAAGCGTTCCTGTCAGCTTGCAAACGTTCCTGCGGAAGCGTATAAGTTGTAGTACGAGACTAAGCGGCATTCAACTGGACAACTTTACTGAGCTCTGGTTTACCTTTTCGCGCGGAAAAACCGCCATGACAACAATATGCGTTTCTGGAGAGTATTTATGCAGGGTTGCGAGGATTGCCGCAATTCCGTCCACGACATCTTCCGGCGTGTCGCCGGGATAATTCGCAGTTCGGGAAAAGTTATTGGTTCCGATATTCAACATAATGAGTTTGGGATGCTGGTTGGCAAAATGTCCGTTTTCAAGCCGCCAGAGCACATTCGGCGTACGATCCCAGCCGAACCCGATATTGAGCACATTTTTGTGCGAAAATATTTGTTCCAGACGGAACCGCCATGCGAAACGGGAATGGCTTTGGAATCCCAGAAATGCGTAATTGAATCGCCAATGAAAATAATGTCGGCGGTTTTGTTTTTGGCCTGTTCACAGCAGAACTTAACTGGCTTTGCCGGAACTTCTGACGCGAAGCGTCTTTGGACTGCGGCACCCTGTGCCGCTTTGACTATCCCACTTTTCCTTGCATTCTTGCCTACGAAAAGATTAAAGACGAAAGAATTAAACGCAAAGGGCGCAAAGGACGCAAAAAACAAGCTTTTTTAACCACTAACCTGCACTAACAAAACACTAACGAAAAGTGCTGACGATTTATTTTACGCTGTAAAATCAAATCCTCGCCACGGATTGTTAAATTTATTACATATCATGCAGTGAATGAAATTTTTGCAGAAAATGAGATTCGCTGAATAAATCTTGTTAGTGTTCCCGTTAGTGTGAGTTAGTGGTGAAGTCTTTATTTTCTCCGCGTGAGATGGTTTTTCCCTTGTTTCGGCTCAAATAACAAATTCCTATAGAATCAAGTTATGACGCTCATCCCAATTATAGGAATCAGTTTCAAAGCGCGGACAAGGAGTGCATGAGACTTTTGACATTATAGTTTCTTCCTGACATCGCTCCGGATGCACGGTAACTTTTGTCTATTTTGGCTCGCCGAAAGCTTTAAGCAGATGTGGCAGGAGTTGTTTTTTGCGGCTCAAAATACCCGGCAGGTCGTAAAGATGTTCGTGAATTTTCCGGTAAGGCAGGGCCCTCAACAGTTCGGAACTGCCGACGGCCAGCAGGATTGAATTTTCCCGGATAATATTGGTAATCAGCAGACCGAAGAAATCGAGGTTTTCCGTGTCGGTGATGACTTTCGCCTGTTCCAGCAACTCCTCTTCCCGGGCGCTGAACTGTTCAAAACTGACTTCTTCAATCTGGGCGATGGCAAAGTTCAGTTTGCCGCAACAGAAGTTCTTTTTGTCGGCGGTGAGGACTTCGCTGAGCGACAGCCGGGCGATAAGCGATCCGACCTGGAAAATTTCTTCGGTTAATTTTTCGGCGTTGACTCCGGTCAGATTCTGGAGATAATCCAGTGCGGTGCGGTCACGGTCGGTTGTGGTGGGTGAACGCAGCATTAAAGTGTCGGAAATGATACCGCCCATCAGGACTCCGGCGGTGGATTGCGACAACTCGGCCTTTTCATTGATAAACATTTCTGTTACCAGCGTGCAGGTGCTGCCGACAATATCGCAAGTGATGCGGATTGGCATTGTTGTTGCCGGCATGCTCAACCGGTGATGATCGACTACTTCAATCACCGGAACTTCTTCTATCCCTTCAACGCCGTTGTCAAATTCGTTGTGATCGACCAGAATCAAGTTGAACGGGCTATAGTCAATATCGCTCTTGCTGAAAGCTCCGAGCAGGCGGTTATGTTCGTCAACAACCGGGAAAATATCTTCGTGCTGCATCATGACGTTGCGGCGGATGTCGGCAAGCCGGTCTTCAGGACGGAAAATATCGACTTCCGGCAGGGTAAGCAATTCGACCGGGCAACTGAATTTCAGGCGGCGGATGACGGTGGCGGAATCGAACGGAGTTTGAATAATCGACACTCCTTTGGCGCGGGCGGCTTGAACCACTACTTCATCAACCTGACGCGCCCCGGTAATAATCATAATTCTGGCTCCGATGTTGATTGCCATCAGATGGATGTCGGCGCGGTCTCCAACCACAATGGTCAGCTTTTCCGGGTTGGCACGTGGAATGTGTTCTTTAAAACTTTCAATATTCATCGCCGCCACATATACCTCGAAATCCTGTATCTCGTTTTCGTTGTGGAGGCTGAGCGCTTCGCCTTTGAGCACTTCCAGAATCAGGGATACGGAAGAACGCACCGCACGTCCCGTCAGGCTGGAACCGGACTCGGCGCCGGAAGACTGAATTAAATCCCCAAGCAGGCGGAACAGACTGAGCATGCCACAAAAATTATTGTCCTGATCAATTACCGGCAGACGGTTGACATGATTCTTTTCGAGCAGGCTGAACGCTTCGAGCAGCGAATTGCCGCAACGAACATGGAGCGGCGTGGTGGTCATGATGTCGCTGACTCGCGGATGAACATCGTTGCGCAACGCGGGCAGCGGAACTTTGAACCGGTTGAAGATATATTCCGTCCGTTCGCCCGGCAATCCGGCACAGGCTGGCGTGACGTTGGTTATGCCTTTAAAACGGCGTAATTCGGCGAGGGCGTGGGCGGACGCAATGCTGTCGGTGTCAGGGTTGCGGTGTCCGATAACAATGGTGGAAACTTTGTTCTGTGTCATATATACTTTTTAATTTACCTGTTTTCGTGTTATTATGAGGTAATTGCAAAAGTAGTCAGTATTCCATTCTGAATTCTGTCTTTTCTCTTCTGAATTCTTGTAAAACATTAGTTTTGCAATTGGCTCATGTGCTAAATATACTCCGGGATGCCGGAGTTTCTATACGGTTAACTCCTGACAACGTTAGATTTTTGTATATCTGTAGATTTGGTCAGGGTTTGTCGGAAGGCAGCAATGGTCTCGCTCCGTCGATACCGGAAATGGTTTAACCACAAAATATTTATCCGACTCAGGCGTGACACGAACGGCACGAAAAAAGATGTGCTGGATGAATTCCTGACGTAAAGCGACTACAGAAAACCCTGTCGATGATGAATTTGCCTCAAAAGCAACGTGAAAATCAAGTTTTCAATTGGTTTCCTTATCCTTCCGGTTTATATGTGAACTATATTTTTGCAAGGCGTGACGCAAAAAAATAATTGTTTTTATTTGGCGCAATTTCTGGCTGCCTGTTTTTCGAGATGGCCGCTCTCTGAGTCTGAACATGGCGCACTGCACAATTTGAGCAGAACCGGTCAGCAGAAAAACTTCCAGTGAAGTCCATATGCAGAGTTGCAAAGCCCGGACGGAAAGGTATCTTAGGAACTGTCGCAAAATAACTTGTGTTTTTCTCTGTTCTTTCGGATGCTTTTTGTGCCGCTTGTTTGTTGCATACCGCTGGTATGCTTCGCTCAAGCAACCAAAAAATCAACTCGAAATTACTATCGAAAACTAAACACGTTATTTCGTTCCAATTCCTTAGTCTGAGCATTTGCGCTTGTCAGGTCAATGGAATTAATTTCACGCCGGTGGGTAATGCACTCATTATATGCGAATATTCTCGGCATGTATATAGTTGGCTGCAATGCAATTGCAGCAAAACAATGAAATTATAAACGCGGTGGTCAAATAATAACAGAAAGAATTGTAAACGAAAATTAAATATGTCGCTATCATGGCGTTCGTAAAAGATAATTTTGTCAGGAGTAAGAAATATGAGTTCTCGCTTAAAACTCGCAATAACTAAAATCGGCGACTTATTGTTGCAAGATAAAA
>JBAYVM010000217.1:0-5565 GCA_041674645.1 Victivallaceae bacterium
ACCAAACATGTTATTCACTTGCGGAATACTGGCGGACAGGTTGATGATATTGACCATCTCGGCAGCCGTCGAGTCCGAACTGTTGGTGAGTTGCTGCAAAATCATTGTCGCGTAGGCTTGCTCCGGACTGAACGTTTGATTAGAGAACGGATGACATTGATTAATGCGGAAGAGTCCAATATTACTCCCGGAAAACTGGTAAATCCCAAAGCTTTTGCCGGAGTAGTGCGGGACTTTTTCTCCCGGAATCAGCTTTCGCAGTTCATGGATCAGACCAATCCGTTGAGCGAATTGACTAATAAACGCCGCTTGAGCGCGCTTGGACCTGGCGGTCTCAGCCGTGAACGCGCCGGATTTGAAGTTCGCGACGTTCATTCAAGCCATTACGGACGTATCTGCCCGATTGAAACCCCGGAAGGTCCGAATATCGGTTTAATTTCGTCCATGTCGCTTTATGCGATTATTAATAAATATGGTTTTCTGGAAACTCCATACCGGAAAGTTGTTGATGGAAAAGTCACTGATATCATTGACTATCTGACCGCTGACCGGGAAGAAGAGTTTGTGATTGCTCAGGCCAATGCGCTTCTTGAAGAAAACGGCACGTTTGCCCGTTCAATGGTTATGTCTAGATATAAAGGTGAATCGGAAGAACATCCAAGAGAAAACGTTCAATATATGGACGTTTCACCGAAGCAGCTGGTTAGCGCCGCTGCGGGTATTATTCCGTTCCTTGAGCACGATGACGCGAACCGCGCATTGATGGGTTCTAATATGCAACGCCAGGCAGTGCCTTTACTGACGACTGAGTCGCCACTGGTGGGCACCGGTCTGGAAGGCAAGATTGCCCGTGATTCACGCGCTGTCGTTACGGCGTCCAAGGCGGGCATAGTAGCAGAAATTTCATCTTCAGAAATTATTATTACTACTGACGGCAAGCCTCTAAAGAAGACATCCGATCAGGCCGCTGCGGTGGTTTACAGACTTAATAAGTTTCTCCGCAGTAATGCCGGAAGCTGTATCAATCAGCGTCCGATAGTCAAAAAAGGTGATGTGATAAACGTCGGCGATGTGATTGCTGACGGCGCTTCGACAGCTCAAGGCGAGCTGGCGCTCGGCAAGAATGTGCTTGTCGCGTTCATGCCCTGGTGCGGATATAACTTTGAAGATGCTATCGTTGTGAGCGAGCGTCTGGTTAAAGAAGACGTATATACAAGCATTCACATTGATGAGTTCGAACTCACCAGCCGTGAGACTAAGCTTGGTCCTGAAGAAATTACCCGGGATATTCCGAATGTCAGCGAGGATGCGTTGCGCAACCTCGGACCAGACGGCGTAGTCTGTTTAGGCGCAGAAGTTAAGCCTGGTGATATTCTGGTAGGCAAAATTACTCCAAAGAGTGAAACTGAACTGGCGCCGGAAGAACGGTTGCTCAGGGCTATCTTCGGGGAAAAAGCCGCAGATGTAAAAGATTCCAGCCTGATTGTCAGCAGTGGCAAAGGCGGGATTGTAATGGATATCAGAATTGAATACGCCAAAGATCCTAATCGCCAGACAATGACGAAGACAGAAGTAAGGCGTCAGTCCAAGCAGGTAAAAGATAACTACAGGCAGGTATATACTGAATTGGTCGAAGATATTGCCGACCGGTTGTCAGATATTATGCTGGGTCAGAAATTGCCGCATCCAATCTATGATGATTCTTCAAGCAAGGAAAACACCATTCTCATCAGCTCTAACCGCAAGGTTACCAGGAGCTCGATTCTCAAGCTGGCAAATAAGTATAATGCCTGGAGAATGGAAGATTGTCCGCTAAAAGAATCAATTAGTGAAATTATCACCATTTTTGTTCCCAGATTTGAAGAAAATGAGCAGTTTAAAGAAGAGTCCATGAAGAGTCTTGATGCTGGAGAAGGCGTAGAACCTGGCGTTATTAAACGCGTCAAAGTCTATGTCGCTTGCAAAAGAAAGCTTCAAGTCGGCGATAAAATGGCCGGACGTCACGGCAACAAAGGTATTGTTGCCAGGATTGTTCCGATTGAAGACATGCCGTTTATGGAAGATGGAACTCCAGTTGATATTGTGCTCAATCCGCTTGGCGTACCGAGCCGTATGAATGTCGGCCAGGTGTTGGAAACCCATCTTGGATGGGCGGCCAAAATGTTAGGCATTAAAGTTGCTAGTCCCGTGTTTGATGGTATTTCCGAAAGCAAGATTGTTGAGCTGATGGAAGATGCTTCAGCTCATAATGCAAAACTTTCCGGAGTTAATTATCATTGGGGCTTCAAGCATAAAGAAGACGGTAGCGGTTATGAATTTGACGGCAAAACCGATCTTTACGATGGTCGCAACGGTAATAAATTTGATCAACGAGTTATGGTTGGACAGATTTATATGCTGAAATTGGACCATCTGGTTGCAAACAAAATTCATGCCAGAGCTGTCGGTCCTTATTCGCTGGTGACTCAACAGCCATTGGGCGGTAAAGCTCAACACGGAGGACAGCGTTTTGGAGAAATGGAAGTGTGGGCGCTGGAAGCTTATGGCGCGGCATACGCACTTCAGGAAATGTTGACGGTCAAGAGTGATGATGTCACCGGACGTGCCAGGATTTATGAATCCATCGTCAAGGGACAGAATGTACTTGAAGCCGGCAGACCGGAATCGTTCAACGTCTTGTTAAAAGAAATGCAGAGTCTTGGCCTGGATATTCGTACGGTCAAGAGAACTGTTGATAATCAATAACTTGGAGGGATGACCTTTGATAGATAACACTTATGCATACAGAGAGTTGTTGGGCAAATCCTCCACAACTGTTTTTGGAGCTGTTTCAATCAATGTAGCTTCTCCGGAAGTAGTCCGTTCCTGGAGCTTCGGGGAGGTAAAGAACCCTGAAACCATTAACTACCGTAGTTTTAAACCTGAGAAAGGCGGACTTTTCTGTGAAAGAATTTTCGGTCCGACCCGTGACTGGGAATGTAATTGCGGCAAGTATAAGCGCGTAAAGCATAAAGGCATAGTCTGCGACCGTTGCGGAGTGGAAGTAACACAGTCTAAAGTCAGACGCGATCGAATGGGACATATTGAACTTGCAGTGCCAGTTTCACATATCTGGTTTTTCAAGTGCATGCCCAGTCGTATTGGCTTGATTCTGGATATGACGGCAAAATCTCTTGAACGCGTAATCTACTACGAAGACTGGGTTATTACCGATTCCGGAGATACCCCGCTGGAAGTAGGCCAGGTAATGGGCGAGTTGGAATATCGCCAGGCACGCGAAGATTACGGCGATGCATTTTCTGCCGATATGGGTGCGCCTGCAATCAAGACCCTGTTGGAAAAAATAGATCTTCCGACATTGAAAGTAGCCCTGGAAATAAGTCTCGAAGGGACAAAAAATAAAGCAATCAGAAAGAAACTGTCAAAACGGGTTCGCCTGGTTGAAGGTTTGATTAACAGTAATTCCCGTCCTGAATGGATGATTATGACTGTGCTTCCGGTTATTCCTCCGGACTTGCGTCCGCTGGTGCCACTGGAAGGTGGTCGTTTCGCCACTTCCGACCTTAACGATCTTTACCGCCGGGTTATCAACCGCAACAACCGGTTGAAAAACCTGTTGCAGTTGCGTACTCCAGAAGTAATTATCCGGAATGAAAAACGGATGTTGCAGGAAGCTGTCGATGCTCTGCTCGATAACGGGCGTCATGGACGCGCCGTGACCGGCGCCGGCAACCGTCCGCTCAAGTCGCTCAGCGATATGCTGAAAGGCAAGCAGGGACGTTTTCGCCAGAACTTGCTGGGTAAACGCGTTGACTATTCCGGCCGTTCTGTAATCGTCGTCGGTCCGGAGTTGAAACTCTGGCAGTGCGGAATTCCTAAGAAAATGGCCATGGTGCTGTTTGAACCGTTTATTATCCGCCATCTTAAAGGACGCGGTCATGCTCATACAGTTCGCGGCGCGAAAAAGATGATTGAACGCGGCGAAGCTGTGGTATGGGATATTCTTGATGAAGTCACCAAGGGTCATCCAGTAATGCTCAACCGCGCTCCGACGTTGCATCGTCTCAGTATTCAAGCGTTTGACCCGGTACTGATTGAAGGTTCCGCTATTCGTATTCATCCGCTGGTTTGTACTGCGTATAATGCGGACTTTGACGGTGACCAGATGGCAGTGCATGTTCCGCTGTCAAATGAAGCACAGATGGAAACTAAGCTGTTAATGCTGGCGCCGAATAATATTTTCTCGCCTGCCAACGGCAAGCCGATTACTTCTCCCACTCAGGATATTACGCTTGGTGCGTATTATCTGACTTTCGAGCCGAGGAATAAGGAAAAGGCAAAGATCTATAAAGATTATTTTGAAGTTCTGTTCGCTCTGGACAGCGGCTTTATTAAGATTCATGACGCGGTAAGAATTCCTAATCAGGATTTGAAAAAAGATACAGTTTACGGAGAGAAGGATAGTAAATATATTCTCACGACTCCGGGCCGTTGCATTTTCAATGAAATTTGGGACCCCAGACTGGGTTTCTTCAACAAAGTTGCCAAGAAAAAAGAACTGGGACAGCTAATCAGTAATTCTTACAAAATCGCCGGACACGAAAGAACGGTGAAATTGCTTGACGACTTGAAAGATCTCGGTTATCAGTATGCGACTGTGGCTGGTTTTTCAATCTCAATTACTGACTTGAAGGTTCCTGAGAAAAAAGAAGGTCTTATTGAAACCGCCCGCGGCCAGATTGGCAAGGTGGTAGACCAGTATAATAATGGGGTGCTGACTGAAGGCGAGCGCCACAATAAAGTGATTGACATCTGGACTCAGACCAGTAATAATGTGGCGAATGAACTTTTCGCCAAACTGGAAAGCGATTCCCGTAAAGGTGAAATCAATCCTGTTTATGCCATGCTTGACTCCGGCGCCCGTGGTAGTAAAGACCAGATCCGGCAGCTTGCAGGGATGCGCGGTTTGATGGCCAAGCCTTCCGGCGACATCATTGAACGCCCAATCATTTCAAACTTCCGTGAAGGTTTGACCGTGCTAGAATACTTCATCAGTACTCACGGAGCCCGTAAAGGCTTGGCGGATACAGCGCTGAAAACCGCTGACTCCGGTTATATGACTCGTAAGCTGGTGGACGTGGCACAGGATATTATCTGCCGTACCGAAGATTGCGGAACGGTCAAAGGTATCTGGATGAATGCTATTGTCGAAGGCGATGAAGTTATTCTGCCGCTGAAAGATCGTATTATCGGTCGTTTCAGTGCGATGGATATAAAAGATCCGGCATTCGATGACGGTAGATTGATTGTTGCTGCCAACGACGAATTCACGATTGAAGTCGCTGATTTACTTGATAAACGCGGTATTCAGAAAGTATTAATCAGGTCAACCTTGACTTGCGAAATTCCGCATGGCGTATGCATTAAGTGTTATGGCCGTAATTTGGCCAGTGACCGGTTGGCAAGACCAGGCGATGCACTGGGCAAATTACGGCCATAACACTTAATGCATACGCCATGCGGAATTTCGCAAGTCAAGGTTGACCTGATTAATACTTTCTGAAT
>JBAYVM010000218.1:0-5539 GCA_041674645.1 Victivallaceae bacterium
CAACAAGAGTCTGCTCCTTCCGCAGAGCCGAATATTTTATGGCAGGATGAATTTCACGGCGCTACCCTGATGCGCAATTCGAACCGGATTGCATCCTGGGTCTGGGCTGCCGGACAAAGGCCGAATGGCTTGTGTGTTCCTGCAAACAGGAGCGACATGGCGGAATGGCAGCATAATTTGAGCGGAGAATTGTCAACAACCAACATTCCGGTTCCAACGATTGTATCCAACGGACACGATGTTTTTGATGATGGTTTTGTAAATTACGGATGTGTTGATTGGACAGAACAAGCTCCGCTAGGCGAAGGCGAAATGGAAGATGTCTTTGCGCGGCATGGCATCGTATTCGCCGCGCTACCTGATAATAAAACGGTGGTATGTCTGCAATATGCCGAAACCACCAGACGGATTTATTTACAGTATATAAAAGGTCTTGGACTAAAAATGCCCAATGACCTCTTCAATGATTTTAAACGCAAATATGCTTCAGAAGAGGGCTGCATTGAACTTTCCGGTTGCCCTGCAGCGGAAGAGATTATAAAGATAAAGTCTTCCTGGCTTAATATTGACGATTGCCTTTCAGTATTTACGGTTTATGGCGACGATTATTTTACTATTTATCGACCCGCAGAACGTCAGATAAAAATCAAATACCAGCAAGCTTTAGCCAGTCTCTACGCAGATGAAATTTGCTCAACTTTTAGCGCCGACAGAAATATTGAACCGCCCAATAAAATCGTAATTGATACCGGAGTTGTTCTTGTTACTGGGATTGATGCGGTGGAAGCAAAAAAACTAAGCAAACAGCAGCGCTGGCATTCTGTAGATATGGGAACCGGGATCCGGGCTGTTAGAGTTGCTGACATAAATAACCAGCAATATCTGTTGATAGCAAATTTCTCCAATGAGTCCAAAGAGGTGTATTTAACTAACCTGCACACTGAAACTGCTCATGGGAATAAATTGCCAATGAACCCATTTACCGGATGCCTTTTGAAAATAATGTCACGAACAATAAAATTAAAAAAATAAGGAGATTTAATTAAAAAGATGAATATTTAAATCGTTACCGAACGAGTATTAACAAACAATAAAAAGGAAGATTGGACCATGTCGAAACAAACAATAAGAAAAAGTCGCAACATGTTTCGCCACAGCGAGTTCACCCTTATTGAACTCCTGGTTGTAATTTCTATTATCGCAATTCTGGCGTCAATGTTACTGCCGGCGTTGGGTAAAGCCCGGAACAAGGCACGGGAAATCTCCTGTCTGAGCAATTTGAAACAGATTGGATTGCAAAACAGAATGTATCTTGACGATTACAAAGACAGTTTCTTCGATCGTTACATGGTCACCCCCTATTCGAACATTAAAAGAGAGTGGTATAATCCATACCATCCGTTTAGCAGAGATTATTTAAAGATAAAGGTCTCAGGGGAGAAAAACACCTTGTTAGACTGTCCGGGAAATCAAAGTGGCTATATGGGTATTTCCATAGATTATGCTTATAATGAAAGGTTGCCTTATGCTGCAAAATGGGGTACTGCCAAGCGAATCAAGAAACCATCAAAAACTTTACTTTTTGCAGATACTACGGGCAAAGATCAAATCAACGGAAGTGGCATCGCCGTTACTAGTGGATACTACTATATAATGTCAAGCGGTAGTCCACGTGCGTGGGAGGTAATAAATTTCTTGCCTCATTCCACCGCTAGATCTAACTTCCTGTTTGTTGACGGACATGCGGCAAGCCTTTTACGTTCACAAACATCGTTAATTCCCGGCGGATATACTACTCCAAGGGAAGTGATTTATGACCAGACTGACGAGGATTTATAAACCACTTTTCTGACGATAAACCACTTTTAAAAACGGGTAAAAGTTTAGAGTCAAAAAGTTAATCGTCTAATGGAGTAGAGCAACTGTTCAAGGTACGCATCTAAAAATAATGTGCGGACGCAGTAAAACATGAAGACCAATCAGAAATAACGGAAAATATACAAAAACAAGGAAAATGAATTGTTATGAGAAAACTGATTATGATTTTGTTGGGTTTGGCAATGTCCACAATCACAACCATGGCTCAAAATAAACTTGCGGTGGAAATAGTTAAGGAAAACGATGTACCTGTTTTAAAAATAAACGGCAAAGAACATGTGCCTGAGATTATTTATCACACTTTGGAGACTTCCTTTCGCAGCTTTCCAAACGTTTTGGGCAAAGGAATAAATCCTTCAGCAGAACTCATAAAGTTAGCGAAAAAGCATGACTTTCATCTTACTACCATGCCCATGCCTCTTGTTTGGCCTAAAGACGGCAAACCTGCCGATTATTCAGAGATTGATAGAATAATGGATAAGCATATTGAGTTGGATTCTAAAGTTATGACTATGCCTCGTTTGCTTGGCATGCCTCCAGCATGGTGGCTGAAAGAAAACCCTTCCGAACTCATGAAATTTGAAACTTCTACCGGCAGGGAGTTATCCCCCAGTAGGCTTAGGGAAGTAGCAAGATACGCTTCGCCTACATCTAAAAAATGGCGTAAAGATTACTATAACGCACTGCGTTCGCAAATCAGACATCTGGAGCAGAAATATGGGAACTATATACTCGGCTACCATCCTGGTATACAAAGCTGCGGAGAAAACTTTTTTGCGCTGGCATGGGATCGTGTCAACCCGACCATGGCAGGTTTTTCAGAGTCGTTTCGTCAGGGATTTATAGAATACGTAGAGAAAAAGTATAAAAGCATCGGCAAAGTTAATAATGCCTGGCAAACTACGTTGACATCATTTAGTGATATAAAAGTTCCAACGATGAAAGAGCGTATTGATGGAGAGTCAGGTACTTTCCGTGATCCGGAAAAACAACGTTTCATAATTGATTTTATGACTTATTTTCAACTTCCTATAGCCGAAGTTGCTATTGACACCGCCAAGATTATCAAAGAAGAAACCAATTACAAAAAACTAGTTCTTTTCTTTTATGGCAGTCCACAGGCAGGACATTCTCCACTTAATCCTGCTCAGAGAGGTGTATTAGCATTGGATTTGGTTCTCAAATGTCCAGAAATAGATATTATCTGCAATCCATATGATTATCGCAATAGACAACACGGTGGAACCGGACTTGTCGGCAACATGCTTGACTCAATTATCACCCATGGGAAAATGTATTTCGTTGAAGACGACACCAGAAGTCACACCGCTCCTTTTAAACATTTCGGCAAAACTCAAAATATGCAGGAGAGCAAGGAAGTATTTGTCAGACTGTTGCCTCAGCTTCTCCAGTATAATCTTGGACGCTGGTACATGGACTTTGGATCCGGCTATAATGTTCAACCGGAATTGTTTGAGTTATTTGAAAAAATGCGTAAAGTTCGCGAAAGTTTCAAGACAGAACCTTTTCGTCCGGAAGTCGCGCTCGTATTTGATACAGAAAGTTCGTTCTATCTGCGCGGCTCAAACGAGGTGTCTATTCACTTTTTCAATATGATGTTCGATTATCCGCTCATGGGAGCCCCTTTCGGACGCTATTTGCTTTCGGACGTTTGCGCTGGTAAAGTGCCCAAGGAAACAAAAGTTCTTTTTTTCTTCAATGCCTACAAGATTGACGAGCAACAACGCAAAGAGTTGCACAAGGTACTGGCTGCGGGCAGGAAGACGGCGGTATGGTTCTACGCGCCCGGATATATTGACGGGAAAAAAGCCGATGTTGCAAATATTCAACGTTTGACCGGCATTGCAGTCGAAAGAATTTCCAGCCCCATGCGCTCCGAGTTTAAGCTTAACAAAGAGCTTCCTGGCTTAAAAAAAGGACATAATTTCGGAGTAAAAAACACTATAAACACGATGTTCACGATTGTCAAAGATCAACCCGGAGTAGATTACCTTGCTGATTATGTCGGCATCGATTACGCTGGCATGGCCTCCAAACAAATGGGCGAGTGGAAATCCATTCTTTTCTGCGGCTTGCGCTTTGGCCCCGAAATGTTCAGGGCACTGGCAAAAGACAGCAACGTACATATTTACTGCGATTCCAACGACTCAATCAGCGCTTCGTCAAACTTTATCGCCATTAATGCAATAAGTGACGGGGAAAAGACATTGTATTTCAAAAAGAAAGTCGATTTAAGTGATAGCTTTACAGGTGAAAAGGTTGCCAGCGGAGTAGAGCAATACACGTTAGATATGAAAAAGGGTCAAACCAGAATATTTCTGAAGAAAAATCCTTCCGGATTTCATTAACCTGAATGGAGAATCTCCTCCCGTCCATCCTATCTCCGAGGCAAGCCCCGAGGTATTACAAACTGATTTCCACGCCCAGTGGGCGGGCCGGAGATTCAAAAAGTTATGGCGGTCTGTTGCAATCTGTTGAAAATAAAGTCGTTCTGAAGTTTTTCTGGGAAATTAAAAGAGAAGCTCATGCGACTCGGCTGAAAAGAATAGTGCAGACGGATTTAACGGCGGGGATGAGCGATTCGAGGCAACGCCCCGGTAAAATCGCCTCGTTGTAAAGTTCGTAGGCGATGAGCCGCCGAATATCGGCGAAAGCGAATGAGCCGGAATAGCGCGAAGGATGAAGTCGAGCCAGAGCATGATTGAGATGGGAATAAATTCAGAAAAACAGGAAAAGTTCAGTTTGCAGATTAACATGAGGTATATGGAAAATGAAGCATTGGATGATTATGAGTTTGGTATTGCTCTTTTCGACTTTCAATCTGATGGCGGAACCGGTGGCTTCCAGCGCGGCTCCGGCCAAAGATAAATTTTATCTGTTTCTGCTGGTCGGACAGTCCAATATGGCCGGACGCGGCTTCGTCGAAGCTCAGGACAAAGTGGCAAATCCGAGAGTGCTGACCCTGACCAAGGACGGAAAATGGGTTTCCGCCGTTGATCCAATCCATTTCGACAAGAAAGAAGCCGGGTGCGGCCTGGGGCGGACTTTCGGCATACTTGTGGCTGAGAAAAATCACGACGTTACCGTCGGTCTGATTCCCTGCGCCTGTGGCGGCTCGCCGATTTCGACATGGGTTCCCGGAGGCTATCATAACCAGACCAAAAGTCATCCTTATGACGACGCAATCAAACGCGCTAGGCAAGCCATGGCGGAAGGAACGTTGAAGGGGATTCTTTGGCATCAAGGCGAAGGCGATTGCGGTGTGGAAAACAGCAAAAAATACGAAGCCAGACTGATGGAACTCATTCAACGGTTCCGGACCGAACTCAATGCCCCCGACGTGCCGGTGATTATCGGCCAGCTGGGCCAGCTCAAGCCTTGGGGAGTCGGGGCCAGAAACGTCAACCAGGCGCTCAGCGATGTCGCCGCTAAAACGAAAAACGGCGCGTTCGTCAAATCCGACGCATTAACCTGCAATCCCGACAAAATTCATTTCAATGCCACTTCGCAACGCGAATTCGGTCACCGCTACTTCGCGGCCTGGCTGAAAGTCGCCGAACCGAAAAAATGAAATCTGACCTTACAGGTGCAGCCGCCATCTTTTCCTGGAATCGGCTTAAGGATGGGCGCATCTCCTCCG